>CAYPKQ010000011.1:0-23031 GCA_964411355.1 uncultured Lachnospiraceae bacterium | reverse complement strand
TGTTGGCGGCGGCATTCCGATAATCAAGCCACTTATGAGCGATCTTGCCCAGAATAATATTGATGCAATTTCGGGTATTCTCAACGGAACTACCAATTATATCCTCACTCAGATGTCGGAAAACGGTACATCCTTTGCTTCTGCCTTGAAGGAAGTTCAGGCAAAGGGATATGCCGAGGCAGATCCTACATCCGATGTAGAAGGACACGATGCGGCAAGAAAGATCGTTATCCTTGCGGCACTGGCATACGGAAAGCTTATCTCTCCCGATGCCATCCATTGCGAGGGAATTACCAAAATAGCTTCTGAGGACGTTGAAATTGCGAGTTCTCTTGGGGGATATTCCATTAAGCTTATCGGTCATGCACGGAAAGTGGGCGAAAAAATCCTTGCTTTTGTTGCTCCCCGACTTATTCCCGCAGGTAATCCGCTTCATGACGTGTCCGATGTGTTTAACGGAATTCTTGTAGGCTGTGATATGCTTGGTGATGCAATGTTCTATGGAAGAGGAGCAGGCAAGCTCCCCACCGCAAGTGCAGTTGTTTCGGATGTTATTGACATAGCAGTTAAGATGGGTACAAATGCCGGCTCGGCTAAATGGGCAGATGCAAAAGAGGATGACATCGCTCCCATTTCCGATTATGTTTGCTCCCATTATTTCCGCATCAAGGGCTGCGAAAAATGCATGAGCAAGGTGGTTTCGGGTGTACAGAGCAGCTGCACGATCGATGGCGAATGTGCCTTTATCACAGAGCCGATGACAGAAGCTGAGGTACTTGAAAAGGAAAAGGCATTTGCCGATAACGGAATTGAGGTTCTTTCGAGAATCAGAGTTCTTTGATCACATAGTATATAAAGGGGACTGTGTCATTTGCTTTTGGTGAGCATCTGAAACAGTCCCGATTTTGTTGCTATAATTCGAATGAAAATAATTTTGCTAAACAGTAATTTAGCGAACTGTAGGATACCGATTAAAAAATGAGCTGATCTGTAGGGGACGGCGACCACGACGTCCCCTACAAATATTCGTTATCGCCTGTTCGATAAATTACTGTTTATCGGATAAATGCCATATTCATAAAAACAACATATAAAATCAGTGCCGGATCAAAAGCTTTTTCAAAGCAATTGACCCGGGCTATATTTATATTACTGTTCTCTGAATTCAAATCCGTTGTCAGAAGCAAAATGCTCTGCATAGGAGCCTTCAACTCCGTATATTACAACATTTGTTGATCCCTCAAAGGCATTTGAAGCAATATCCTTGACGCTCGAAGGAATAAAAACATAATTAAGCACCGAACAATTTGCAAAAGCTCTTGAACCGATGCTCTTTATTCCTGCGGAAATGCGCACCTCAACAAGAGATCCGGTATTTTCAAAAGCTTTGCTTCCTATCGCCCTGACCTCAACACCGTCAAGCTTTCTCGCAATAGTAAGCTTTGTGGTGTAGCTGTCATATCCGGTAACAACAAGCCCGTCATCCTCATATGAATAAAGAATGTTGTTATCCTGCTCTGTGAAGATTTCGTCTCTATCGTAATTCTCTTCTTCGGTTGTGGTCTCCTCGGGCGTTGTTTCCTCAGGGGTGGTTATCTCGGCAGTTGTTTCTTCGGGCGTTGTCATCTCGGGAGCTTTTGTTGTATCCTCATCTTTTGTTGTTGTTTCGGGAGTCTTGGCAGTGTCATCTTCTTTTTCAGTCTCTTTTTCTGTTTCCTTTTCGGTCTCTTCGGGCTCACTGTCTGCTTCTGTATCGGAAGCCGATATTTCACTATTATCGGGAAGAGCGGGCGTGTCGGGAACAGAAGGCGTATCGGGAGCATCCGAAATGTCGGGGCTGACCTGATTTCCCGTTTCGGTCAGCTCACCTACACCTGCCGGGGTATTTGCCTTAAAGATCACCCCGTCAAGGCATCCGGAAAGGATGCAGACAGCGGCAATAACAATAATTATCATAACGGCAAAAGCCGCAAAATAGGCTCTGTAACCAACATCTGTACCGGTAGTTTTCTTCGACATAAAAAGATCCTCCGTTTCATATTATAATTTATTATAATGCAAAAAAACTGTCATGTCAAGGAATTTATCACTATTTGAAAGATTTTTGCAACATTTTTCCTTGCCAAAGGTCATTTTCAAACATTTTTCGGTCAATATCGTTGAGAATTGTAACCTTTTTTCTGCTCCAATCGGGAGCAAGCAGAGACGAAGCCATACCGTCTCCCGTGAGACGGCATATTACTATATCCTCGGGAAGCAGGGTAAGCGCATGGCAAACCGTGTCAATATAATCCTCTCGCTGCATTGGAGTGTAGTCTCCATTTTTATAAAGTTCTGCAAGTCTTGTGCCCTCTATTACGTGAAGAAGATGTATCTTCACTTGATCGGGATGAAGGACTGCGGTTTTTTTCACCGTATCAAGCATCATTTTCCTGCTCTCACCGGGAAGACCGAAAATGATATGAAAGCATATATCAACCTTCGGAGCACCATCTCTAAGCCTTTTATATCCATCCTCAAAAGCGGCAAAATTGTGACAACGGTTGATAAGCTCTGCTGTTCTGTCATTTGAGCTTTGAAGCCCGAGCTCCACCGTAATGTCTATTCGCCCCGAAAGCTCGTCCAGATATTCAATAATTTCATCTCCAAGACAATCTGCTCTTGTTGCTATGCTGATGGCAACAACGCCCTCAAGTGCGGCAGCCTCCTCTAATTTTTCTTTTAAAGCGTGAAGCGGGGCATATGTATTTGTGTGTGCCTGAAAATAAGCAATACAGCGGTCGGTGCACCATTTCTTTCGTAGCTTTTCACGGGTTATCTCATATTGCTTTGTGATAGAAAGTGTTGGCATTTCCGCAAAATCGCCGCTTCCCCTTCCGGAACAATAGATGCAGCCGCCTCTGCCGCATTTCCCATCGATGTTCGGGCAGGTAAAGCCGGCATCAAGGGGGATCTTGGCGCATTTCCCGCCATATTTTTTCTTCATATAATAATCATAAGTCTGATATCTTTTGTTTGAATCCGAATGTGGATAAGGATTCATTTCGCTTTGCTTCATTTTTTGCCTTCCCAAGGTAGTTTTTTATCTATTTAGATTTTAACACAAAATAATAGGTTTTTCAAGGGATTTTGGAAGAATATTTTTCCATTTGTGACGGCAATGTGAAATTACCAAAAATTTAGGGGTACCAATTTTGTGGGGAATTGATTATAATATAGTAGGAGAGTATCGAAAGGAGTTATCATGGAACTGATTATGATTAGCGAGAGCAAGCTGAAGATAATGCTGACAAGTGAGGATATGAAGGAGTATTCTCTCGATTGTAAGACCTTAAGCTATGAAAATACCGAAACACGCCGTGCATTCTGGAGCATTCTCGATGAGGCAAAGCATAGAACGGGCTTTGATGCCGCAAGCGAGAGAGTCTTTGTGCAGGTCTATCCTTCAAAAAAGGGCGGTTGCGAGATGTACGTCACAAAGCTGGGAATTTTCTCGGGCAAAAAGCGATCAGATAATGAAGATGGGGACATCAGAATAAGCGAAGGCATTTCGGGAGGCGGTATGAAAAAAAGCAGTGAAGAAGCCACAGGTATTGCAGAGCGTTTTGTTAGCAAGAGAAAAAGATCCTTTGCTTTTAAATTCGATGGTATCGATCCTCTTCTTGAAGCTTGTAAAAGGCTTAATAACTCGGGGTACGGAGGCGAAAGCTCGGCATATAAAGAGGACAGATATTTTTATCTGAAAATAAGAGAAAACGGTACGGAATATGCGGTAAGCGAACCCCAAAGCGTGCTTTTTGAATATGCTGAAGAACTTGATAGCACTTATTTTGATATATACATAGGAGAGCACGGAAAGTGTATTTGCGAAAAAGATGCGGTAAAGACTCTCGGAGAGCTCGGAAGGTAAAATAGGAACTGTCTGTGAGGGAGTTTCGCAATTGCGGTGGCTAAACTCCTTTACCCGACAAATTCATATTTATATCCATCTTGCAAAAAACTCTTGCAAAAAAGAGATTTTTATGATAGTATGTATTATGGAAGCGAGGTGGGAAAATGGCAAAGGAAAAAATCGGCGGAAAAAAAGATGTTTGGGTTATGGATTATTCGGGTGCGTACAAAAAATATCTCATTTCAAGAGCTTTCATACCCAACTGTTCCGTCCATTGCCACAGCTTTTATGAGATCGAAATAGTAATAAGCGGAAAAATGCTCTCTGTTACCAACGGTAAAGAGGTGCTTCTCCGCAAGGGCTAAGCCATCTGTCTTTTGCCGGGAGATTTTCATGAGGTAAATGTTGAAAAAGGAACGGAATTTTTCAATATGTCATTCCCCGACCGCCCGGAAAATGAAAGCTGTATAAATAAAATATTCTATGGAAACTTTCAAAAAAAGGTATCTCTCTCTGAAAGAGAACTCCAAAAGCTTTCACTTGTTCTTAAGCTGATTTTGGAGGAGCAGCCAAAAAATCACATAAGTGAGAACGGTTTTACAGACAGTCTTTTCAGTGCCGCACTTCACATTATAGAAAGAAATGTTAAAATCGACACTACAAAAAACGAGAACAATGCTCATATAAAAGCTGTCAAATATATTCAAGATCATTTCAGAGAAAATATTTCTCTTGAAGATGTGGCTGATCATCTCGGACTATCCCCCCAGTATTTCTGCAGCCTTTTTCACAGAAGCATGGGTATAACATATAGACAGTATTTGGAAAACATAAGAGTTGCATATGTACAAAATATTATAAAAACAACCGGAATAAGCTGTACTGCAGCCTGTTATGAAGCGGGCTTCAATTCATATTCGGCTTTTCTGCGTGCATTTAAAAGAGTTACAGGGGCAAGCCCTGCAAAATGATCTGAATAAATGAATCGGGGCTGAGTATCAGCCCCTATCTTTTTGTACTTATCGACTTTTTTCGAATTATACCGATAAATTACTGTTTAGATAACAAAGGACAGAAACAAAAGATCTTCACAAAGCAATTGATTCGGTCACTTTTATCCGCAAAGCTTTATACGGTATATTTAATATAATTTTTCCTTGCAGTAGCAGGCGTGATACCGTATTTCTTCTTAAAAATCTTATTAAAGTGACTGAAGCTGGAATACCCTACCCTCTCGGCTATCTCTTCTGCCGAAAGGTCTGTTAAGATCAGATTGCGGTATGCTTCGCCAAGCTTTATTTCTTCTATATATTCATGAGGGGATATACCAAAATGCTTATGCATCAGCTTTCCAAGTTGGGAATGACTGTAATTCGAGAGCCGCAGAAATGCGGGAAGTCCAAGCCTTATATTTTCTCTCTCCTTCATTTTTTCCATAGCTGATAAAAGCTCGCACGGAATAGCTTTTATGTTATCCTCTCTGTTGCGCAGCAATTGCCTTATGACAAAAGAGAACATAAGAATATAATCCTCCTCCTGCATCTCAGCATTTTTTCTTATAAGTGAATTCAAGTTTATATTAAGCTCACTATCCATTATTGTTAAACTTTTTTTATCGAAAAAAAGTTTTTTTACTGCTTCTTCCCCGTATATTGAAGCAACTCTTGTTGCTTCTTCTTCTCTTACCGAGAGACAGGTTATGTGTATGTCATCCGATTGCCCGATAAAGGAATGACAGTCACCGGGGCGCAAAAAAATAATAGTCCCGTGAGTGGCTTCAAAATTTTTACCGTTTATAAGCTTAGTGCATTCTCCCCTATCCACCATGATTATTTCAAAAAAATCGTGGGAGTGATATATATCGGTAAGCTTTCTTTTTGAAACCTCCTGGAAAATATAGTTCTTTCGTCGGGACAAAGGCAATACGGAATCAAATTCATATTTTACGCTCATTTTTTCACCTCACGACGATATTTTACCATATTCTTTTATAAATTTCAATAAAAATGAGCAAAAAACGCATAAAAATGTCAATAATCGTCTTTACAAATGGTAAAAGTTGGTGTATCATAATATATACGATAACCAAAAATCACATATAGAGGCAATAAAAATGTTATATCTTCTGCTTTTTTTATCAATACTTTTTGCTGTTCTTAATAATATCCTCTATCACAAGCTGTCCGAGCTTGGAAAATACGATAATTTCTTTTTCACAGCCATCTCTTCCGTGGTCTGGCTCGTGGTGCTCGCTCCTCTGGCAGATTTCGGAAAGCTGAATAAAATCGAGCTGATCTTCGGCATCATTTACGGCACCGTTCAGGCAATGTTTTTGTTCTTCAAAATGAAAGCAATGAGCTCGGGTCCCGTTTCCATAACCTCGGTGGTTTCAAATTGCTCAATGGTGCTCACAACTTTGCTGGGGATAATAATTTTCAGCGAAAAAGTTACGATTCTTCAAACTGTCGGCTCTGTGCTCATCCTTCTTTCGGTATTTTTATGTATAGACCCGAAATCAGATATGAAAATGACCTTTAAATGGAAGATTTATTGCGTCTTTTTTTTCATTTTTGCCGCTGCGGTAGGAATAATCTTCAAGCTGTTTTCTCCTTATGAAGCATCAGGGGCAAATATGATGTCGGTTGCAGCCATAAGCATGGTTATATATCTTTTGATACTTTCGTTTGCAATAGAAAAGAAACCGAAGCCGAAACGCATCCATATATGGTTTGCTATAATTTGCGGAATTTTGAGTTGTTTCTATAACAGAATAAATGTCTTTCTGACGGGAGCACTTCCCTCGGTTGTGTTTTTCCCCATATTCAATGGCTCGATAGTGCTATTCTCATCAATTTCGGGCGCACTTATCTTCAAAGAGCGACTTTCGAAAAAACAGTTTTCGGGTATTCTTCTCGGAATACTTGCAATAATAATTTTAGCGTTAAAATAAAGGAAGGTAATGTCTATGGCAATCATCGAATTTCAGTATAAGCTCCCTGCGCAAAATATCGAGGGCAGAAGAAACGGTACATACAATAACCGTGAGCTTGGACTTCCCTCAATTCTGACCACAAAGGATCACAAGCTCGGAGATTTTATCCATCTTCTCCGCACAAATATCTATGCAGACAGAGCACTCGTTTTTGTCGGTGGCAAGATGATGATGTGCGATAAGAACTGGATACGCGACCATGTTCACGTTATGAAGGCTATGCGTCATTTTGAATATGACCTTGGTTCATTCCTGAATTTCATAATTGATACCCAGCGCGAGGACGGACAGTATTATGAGCTTATCAAGCAGATGGATGACTACCATTGGAAGATGGTAGATGAGGACTGCCGAGTTCTCTATGAGGAAGACAATCTTGCCCTTGTGCGCCTTGAGCTTGAAGCTGATATAGAATATATCGTTGTTGAGGGTGCTACCTATTTTTACCGCACAAACGGTGATGACGTATGGCTGCGCCGAGTTCTGCCGAAGCTTGAAAAGGGCATCGATTATGTAACCTCGGATACAAAAAGATGGGATGAAGAGCACGGACTCGTTAAGCGACCTTTTACCATTGATACGTGGGATTTTACAAACGAAGTAGGCTCTTCACATGACCGACGCATCCACGAAAATGAACCAATGTCCATAATGCATGGCGACAATTCAGGCGTTTATCGCGCAATGAATCAGCTTGCATTCTTTAACCGCCGCCTCGGAAACGAAGCTAAAGCCTTTGAATGGGAAGCAAGAGCCGTAAAAATAAGAGAAAATATGATGAAATATCTCTGGAACGGTGATTTCTTCATGCATCAATATCATCTTGGACATGATGGAATTGATGACCTTGAGAGTAAGAGAATGTCACTTTCTCTCCCATATGATATCAATCGCGGTGTTACAACTGTTGAAGAATCAAGAAAAATCATCGAGGAATACATGCGCAGAAGAGAGAGTACAGAATATTTTGCAGAGTGGTTCAGCATAGATCCGCCTTATGAAAAATTCCACACACGCAAGCCCGGTGAATATGTTAACGGTGCTGTTTCGCCCTTTACTGCAGGTGAGCTTGCAAAGGCTGCTTTTGACAATGGCTATGAGGAATACGGATGGAGCATAATAGAGAGATTTATGACTCTTGCAGAGAGAGATAATACAGTATATTTCCTTTATTATCCCGATTCTTCACCCCAGCCTGACGGCGGTCCCAGCGCTTGGGGAGCAGCCGCCCTTATAAATGCCTGCGACGAGGGACTTGCAGGAATCAAGGATATGGGCGTAAATTATGACGAAATTTATTTTTCTCCCAAATTCCCCGTAACAGACTATGAGGAGCTTCGTTATTTTACAGGCTATGAGGTTTCGGGAGCATTGGTGGATCTTCGCTATATAATCAGAGAAGAAGGCATGAGATATGATATGTATTCTCCCGCAAAGAAGATCGATGCTCATATACTTCTTCCCAAAGGCAAGAAATGCACGAGACTGCTCATTGACGGTAAGGAAGTAGCTTTTTCCGAGAGTAGTATTGGAAGTTCACATTATGTGGATATCAAACTCAAAGGAATCGAAAACAAGAAAGTCAGCTTTGAGCTCATATTCTAAAAAATCCGGGTCACGGTAATGTGATCCGGATTTTTCTATGTTTTGAAATATGCTAATGACCTTGCTCATAAGCAAATTGGAATTTGTCGTGCTGTTGAACGGTTAATAAATTAAGAGACTCTCCCATAGGGCGAGCCTCTTATATATCTTCGCAAACAGTAATTTAGCGAACAGACGATAACGAATTTGGCGACCTCGACGTCCCATTTTCATTTTAAATTCACGATTATTACACGTTTTTTGAAGGACGTCGTGGTCGCCGTCCCCTACAGATCAGCTCATTTTTAAATCGGTATCCTGCAGTTCGCTAAATTACTGTTTGAAAGAATGCATACGGTGTCTCGGGTACATTTTTAGCTATCTATCTCTTCGGCAAATCTGACGGTTGCCATGGCATCGGGGGCATAGTAATCCGCACCTATCATTTTTGCATATTCCTCTGTGAGAACCGCTCCTCCGACGATGATTTTTGTCTCGGGGGAGGTTTTTCTTATAAGCTTTATTGTTTCTTCCATGGCAGGAACAGTGGTGGTCATAAGTGCGCTGAGTCCAACCATCGGTGCTGAAAGCTCCTTGACCTTTTGGGCAATATCTTCCGGCGGAACGTCCTTACCCATGTCGGTAACGTCAAATCCGTAATTTTCAAGAAGTAATCTGACGATGTTTTTTCCGATATCATGGATATCACCGCGGACCGTTGCAATTACAAACGGGCTTCTGACTTTCTTTTTTTCGCCGCCCAAGTCTATTATCTTCTTATTTATCTGCTCAAATGAAGCCTTTGCCGCCTCTGCACTCATGAGAAGCTGCGGAAGATAGACCTTTTTTTCTTCAAAGCCTTTTCCAACTATGTCAAGAGCGGGGATTATCTCGTCTGAAACGATATCCATAGGATTATGTTGCTTAAGTTCTTCCAAGGTGAGAGCACCTGCTTTATCCGCAAGCCCTTTAATAATAGCAGCCTTTAGCGTGGCTGTATTTTGTGTTTCTTCCTTTACTTTTTCGGTGGCGGTAGATGTGGTCGTGATGTATTTTTCGGAAAAAGCGATATAATCTGCAAAGTTTTCGTCCATTCCGCGGAGTGCTTTATGGGCATGGTAGGTTCGCATCATTTCCGCAGAATATGGATTCATTATTGCCGCAGAAAGACCGCAACAAAGTGCCTCGGAAAAGAAAATGCTGTTTATCGCATCCCTTGAGGGGAGACCGAATGAAACATTTGATATTCCAAGTGAGGTTCTGAATCCATTTTCGTGGAGGAGCTTCAATGCACCGAGAGTGGCTTCTGCCGCCGTAGGGTCTGCACTTATCGCCATAGCGAGAGTGTCAAAGATAAGATCCTTTTTTTCAATTCCGTATTTTTTTGCTTCATTATATATCTTTTCCGCAATGGCAAATCTGCCCTCTGCCGTACTCGGAATACCGTTTTCATCAAGTGTTAGACAAATAACGGTGCCACCGTATTTTTTAGCAAGGGGGAATATGGCATCCATACTGTCCTTTTTGCCGTTTACGGAATTTATCATTGCCTTGCCGTTATAGAGGCGAAGTGCCTTTTCCATAGCGGTGGGATTTGCGGTATCTATCTGCAAAGGAAGCTCGATTATTGCCTGAAGCTCCTTTACTGCGCTTATGAGCATTTCGCATTCGTCAGTTTCGGGAAGCCCCACATTTACATCGAGAATATGAACGCCAAGCTCTTTTTGCTTTATTCCTTCTTCAAGTATATAATTTATGTCATTTTCAAGAAGAGCCTGCTTAAAGCGTTTTTTGCCCGTGGGATTTATTCTTTCTCCGATGAGGATCGGCACTTTTCCGATATCTACTGCATGAGTATATGAGGATACACAGCAGATGTCCTTTTCCTCTATGGGGCATGGAGTTATGTTTTTACAATTATTTGTGAGATAAGAGATATGTTCCGGTGTCGTGCCGCAGCAGCCGCCCGCAAGTCTAACGCCCCTTCCGACAAGTGAAGCAACAGTCATGGCAAAGTCCTCGGGGGTGATATCGTAAACAGTTTTTCCATCCTTTATCATGGGAAGCCCTGCATTTGGCTTGAGAAGCACGGGTACGGAGGCTCTTTCCAGATATTTTTCTGCGATAGGTGCGAGCTTATCCGGACCGAGCGAGCAGTTGACTCCGATGGCATCTGCTCCCATTCCTTCAAGCATTGCTACCATTGCTTCGGGAGATGCACCTGTCATCAGCTTTCCGTCCGCACCATACGCATTTGAAACAAAAACGGGAAGTGAAGAGGATTCCTTTGCCGCAAGGAGTGCCGCTTTTGTTTCATAGCTATCGTTCATGGTCTCGATAAAGATCAGATCAACGCCGTTTTTATCCCCCAGCTTCACCACCTCGGAAAAGGCTGCGACTGCATCTTCAAAATCCAGATCCCCATAGGGCTTTAAAAGCTTTCCGAGAGGACCTATATCGAGGGCTATAAATTTTTCACCCTTGTTTTTGCTTTTTTCTCTTGCGGATTTTGCATTTTCCACAGCTCGGGAAATGATTTTTTTCAGTTCTTCGCCATTGAATTTTAATGGGTTTGCGCCAAAGGTATTTGTGCTTACAATATTGCTTCCCGCATCATAATAAGCCTTATGTATATCCTCGATAAGAGACGGATGGCTGATATTGAGCCTTTCGGGAAGCTCATCCGAGATACCGGGAACGCTTTGAAGCATAGTGCCCATTCCGCCGTCAAGAAAGGTTACATTATTTTTTATATATTCCAAAATATTCATGATTTTCTTATCTTCCTTTTTGCATTTTGTCTGTATTCTGTGGGGGTAGTTTCATAATATTTTTTAAAGGTCTTCATAAAATGTATCTCGTCATTGTAGCCTGAAAGCTCCGCGATGTTTTTCACAGGCAGATTGCTTTCAAGAAGGAGCTTTGATGCATGCTGCATTCTCACCTGGATGAGATATTTAAGGGGTGTCATTCCATACTCCTGCCGGAATACCTTACAAAGTGAGGAATGGCTGACATAAAGAAGGCTGCAAAGAGTTTCCATTGAAAGGTCGCTTCGCTTGAAATTCGTTTCGAGAAATCCCGCCGCCTCTTCTGCACAGTTTTTCGTGATTTGATCGGTGGTGTCATTTACACTCATTGCGCCCACAAGTGAAAAAAGCGCTGCCTTTGCTTTATATTCGTTTATCTTTCCTTTTTCCGCATCCGAAAGAAGCTCAAGGAAAATATTTTCTGTTCTTTTTTGGTCTTTTAATGACAAAACAGGCGTACTTTTGGAAAATCCTATTGCTTGTCTAAGCTGTTCTGATTGGTTTCCGCTGAAATAGATCCAGATATATTTCCATTTATTATCCTCATCGGGATAATACATTCTTTCATCCTCGGGAGCGAGAAAAAACATTTGTTTTTCCTTTACCGCAAATTCATTTTCGCCGATAAAAAGCTTTCCGCTTCCCTCAAAAACATAATGGATAGTATAGCCGCTCTGACGGTGAAACCACTTGATTGGTTTTATATGGTCAAAATTATTATACCCGATATTATGTATATAGATGTCCGAATCGTTATTATAGGCGAATTTTTTTACAAGCTCTGCACGACTGTTCAGATCAAACGGCTTCATTTTATGTACCTCCCCTTATGCATCACATATATTATAACATAAATTTGCAAAAAAATACAGTTTTTTCCGCAAAAAAATCCATTTACTTTTTTTGTGCTTTGAGTTATAATAGCAATAAAGTAAAAAATGAAAAATAAGGAGATTTTATTATGGGAAAAATCAGACTTGGTATCGTAGGTCTCGGACAGAGAGGCTACGGACTTCTTTCTCACAATATCGTTAATTTGCAGGAATACTATAATGTAACCGCTCTTTGCGATGTCTATGAGGACAGAATTGAGGATGCAAAAAAGTCGGTTGTTGAAAACGGTATGGACGAGCCTTTCGGCACTACCGATTATGAGGTGCTCGTTAAGCGTGAGGATGTCGATGCTGTTCTCGTTTCCTGCGCTTGGGAATATCATGTTCCCGTTGCTTGCGCGGCAATGAAGGCGGGAAAGGCAGTTGCCCTTGAGGTTGGCGGCGCATACAGCGTTGAGGATTGCTTCCTTCTTGTAAATACCTGGGAAGAGACAAAGGTTCCGTTTATGTTTATGGAGAACTGCTGTTATGATAAATACGAGCTTCTTGCAACGGCAATGGCAAGAAAGGGAGTTTTCGGTGAGATAGTTCATTGCTCCGGTTCATATTCTCATGACCTTCGTGAAGAGGTTACAAAGGGTAAGGAAAACCGTCATTACCGTCTCCGCAACTATCTTAACCGCAACTGTGACAATTACCCCACACACGAGCTGGGCCCCATTGCAAAGCTTCTTGATATAAACAGAGGAAACAGAATGGTTTCTTTGGTTTCTGTTGCTTCGAAGTCCTGCGGCATGGAAGCTTATGTTGAAAAATATAAGGATAGTATAAATCCCGATCTAATCGGAGTTGATTTTAAGCAGGGGGATATTGTACATACGATAATTACCTGCGCCGGCGGTGAGACGATCACTCTTAAGCTTGACACGAGCCTTCCCAGATTCTATTCCCGAGATTTTACCGTAAGAGGAACAAAGGGACTTTATGAGCAGCCAACGAATCTTGTTTTCATAAGAAATGATGAAGAACCCGAGATGTGGGATACCATTGCCGCATACCGGAAGTATTTTAACAGCGGCAAGGAATACGAAGAAGAATATCTGCCCACTGTTTGGAAGGAGATCACTCCCGAGCAGATCGAGAGCGGACACGGCGGAATGGACTCAATTGAGTTTATCGAATTTGCAAAGGCTTATCTTGCAGGCGAGGAGATGCCAATTGACGTTTACGATGCAGCTTCATGGATGGTTATCTCCGCACTTTCCGAAAAATCCATTGCCCGGGGCGGTGCACCGATGGATATTCCGGACTTTACCGGCGGAAAATGGACGATGAGAGAAAGACGCGACGTTGTTCCTATGTAAATTCATTTCGATATAAAAACGTATTTTCCTCCATTATTTGGTTCTAAAAAAGTTTTTTTAAAAAATAACAATTTTTTTTATAAAACCCCTTGATTTTTTATTGAAGATAGTGTATAATGTACATGTGATATCTATATCTTCATGCCGAAGTGTAGAAAATTTCTATCAAGTGTAGTTTTTTGTTACTATTGGTTTCGTTCTCGAGAACAGAAGAAGGAGGAGTTATGAAGAATTACGTTTCACCCATGGTCGAGCTTGTTGTTGTCAATATTACAGATGTTATTACTACATCCATACAGGTAATGGAAGGCGATAACGAGTTTAACGCAGCAAGTATCTTTTCGTAAGACATAAAAAGCCGCCAAGGACGCTTGGCGGTTTTTTATTGATATTTTTGAAAAAGGAGGGGCTTTTATGAGGATTTTCAGAAGAATATTTGACATTGCTGTTTTTTTTATACTTGTATTTTCTTTTATGACTTGCGTATGCGTATCGGCTTCGGAAAAAGGAATATTTATGCGCAGTGAGCTTTATTCGTCAGAGGAATATGAGAATCTTCATGATTTGGGCTTTTCGACACTTGCGCGTACGTCTGATTTCTCATGGAAGGATCAAAGCGGTGCTTCTCCGAAAATGAAGCAGGAAAGGGGACTTCCCGCATATGTTCTTGTGACTTCGTCCGAGGATTGCATTGCAGAGCTTTCTTCATCTCCGAAAGAACCTCTTGATGCTTATGACTATCGAAGCATCAGCTTTGCAGTCAGAGTGAATAGCGGAGAAAAGGAGGCTTCAAATGGCTGCAAATTTATTCTTACGCTTTTTTCGGGTGAAAACAAGCTTGAATGCAGTGCAGATATTTCATGCGGTGCTTGGAATATCGTTTCTTTTGATGTTTCCCATTTTAAGCATAGAAAAAGCATTACCGGTATAACTCTCGGCTTTGTCGGATATGACAGCGCATTGCCTCTCCGTAGTGTTGAGCTTTCCGGACCTTATGTAAAGGAAAGTGAAATACCGAAAATGATGAATTTTATGTCTGTCGGTCTCACTGCGCTCGGAACGGAGCTTGAGATAACCGATAAAGGAAGTGAAAATGAGTCTCTGCGAGTATATTTAGGCTCTCAGAGAGTTAATATAAGCGGAATTTCCGCACCGCCCTATACGCACCGGAACTGTAATTCTGTAAAAATTGTTCTTACAAACCAGTCAATGCTGAATAGTCTTATCTTCAGTTATGATTATTATGATCCCGAATCGGGGCGATTTATTTCTGTTACAAGGACGGCTTCCATTGAGCCTTTTTCCGAGAATTCTGCCTGCTTTATAGATACGGGCGATGTCAGTATGATGTCGAGTTTTTCTATAATTCTCGATAGTGCCGCTCAAGGATTTGTCAAGATCCATTCAATTTCTCCCGTTGCACTTTACGGTGGATATGAGGGAAACTCATTTGGAGAAATAACAGCTTGCAAAAAGGATTCGTCCGGTAAAAATCTACTCATAGAGGGAAGTATTTATCATAATTATCTGATCTCTCATGATGATCACACGCTGCTTTGCTATATGCTTTCGTCCTCTGAAAGCTTTGAAGAGGCGATAGAGAGCGGAAAAGAGCCTGTGGGAGAGCTGAAAATGTCCTCCAGGTTCAGCTTTGAAATAAAGCTTAGTGCCCTTGGCGAATATGCCATGGTGTCAAAATATGTTGTAGCTTCAAGGTCAAAGGAGGGAGAGATAACACCGCTTTTTGCACCTTTCAGCGTTATGGCTGATTTTTCGGTTTCAGATAGTTCAAAAGGAAGCACAAATATCAAGGGAATAGAATATGAGGATATTACCCCATCTGTTGAATGCGGTGTGGGATATGCGATAGTTGATGTTCTGCTTGATAAGCTTGTAAGCTCTGTACACAGCGGTCATCTCTATTCTACTCATAAAGATTTTATTTATTTTGATGCCGATTATGTTTCGTCTCTTGATAAAAAGATCAAAAATCTTTATGCTGCGGGCAGCAAGGTATATCTGAGACTTCTGATTTCGGGCGATGCTGACAGAGAGCTTTTGCCATATGCCGCAAAGACCGAAACAAACCATGCACTCTATCTTGCTGTTGATATTGAAAATGAAGATGCAAAGCGTCATTTTTACGGTGCTGTGGATTTTCTTTCTTCGAGATATTCCAAAATTTCAAACGGTAAAATATCGGGTATGATACTTGGAAAAAGCATTGACAGACCCGAGCTTTATAACGGTTCAGACAAAAACGGAATTGTGGAATATGCAAAAATGCTGGCGAGTTCCTTTGAAATAATGGCAAGATGCGCAGCACAATCACTTGACAGACCGGAGATGATCTTGCCTGTTTCTGATATTAAAAACGGGATTTTCGGATATGATTCCGAGCAGCTTCTCGTTTCCTTCTGCAGATATTTGTCAGATGGCGGCGGGTTTGAATTTTCACTCATGCTTGAAGGCAGCGGCACTCGCAATCTGACAGATGAAAATACAGATTATCATTCTTTTCTTAGCTTTGAGAGAATGCTTAAAGATCTTTCATTTACAAGCAAAAATGCTCCCGATACATATATTTATTCCTTTTCTCCCGAAAAGGGGCTTTCTGAAAGTGAGCTTTCTTCTGCCTACATTTATGCTTACTATAATGTTATGTTTTCGGAAAAAGCCTCGGCTCTTATCCTCTCACTTGATAAGAATAACGGTGGAGAAGATATAATAAAGGCTCTTACCTATATTATAAAATATATTGACACCGAAAAAAATAAGGATGGTGAGCTTTGCCGCACAGCACTTGAAGCTTTTTCAGTCGGCAGTTGGGAAGAGCTTGTAGCGGGGTATGATCCTGAGCTGATAAAATACAGAGTTTTTAATGAAACAGAATCGCTTTCTGCTCTTCCGGAGAATATTTCGGGAGAATATCCTCTTTGGGATTTTTCGCTGGCGTTTGGAACACAGGATTGGTATGAGGGTAACAGATGTTCCTCGGTTTATGTTGACTCAACTGCAGTGGGCGGCAGGGCACTTTGTGCTGTTATGGAAAGCACTGGTGAATATTCCGATATAGTTTATAAATATGAATTTTCCGATGAGCTTGCTCTCATGCCCTATCTCGGCTTTGATATCCTCATAGATGATGAAAGCGAGGTTCTTTATGAGGTTTCGGTAACTCTTGGAGGAGACGGTCACAGAATCGAATCGGACAAGGCGGTAAAGGGCGGAGAAAGAACCGAGATAATAGTTGACACTGGGCTTCATAACGAGATGGGGAGGCTTGACTATATTCGCATAAGCATAAGACCGATAAGCGAAGGAAAGACGGATTCTTACAAGCTTTATCTTCATTCGGTAAATGCTTATAGCGACGAAATGAGCTCGGATGAGCTGAAAGACGCCATTGTGTGCGCAAGGGCTCTTGCAAAAAATACTTCAATACCAACTTCGGTGCAGGAGACGGTCGAGCCGAAATATGAATTTATCATCGCAATAGCGGTTATCATTGTGCTGGGTGTTGCAATGGTAGGATTTTATGAGAAGAAACAGAGGTAAAGGTAATGATAAGGACAGTTAATGGCGATATATTACCCGAGAGAGGCTGTAATATGCTTATCCATGAGCATATTATGTGTGTTTCAAACGATATGCTTGCCGCTTTTGGGAAAAAATGGCTCGATAAAGACAAGCATTGTTCCTATTCTGCGGAAATACTCCGTTCGTTAAAGGAAAAATACGGAGTTGGAGTCTATGTTGACGGAACATCCATAGATCTTGGAAGAGACGTAAGGGTACTTAAGAGAGTATCAGATGAGGCGGGAATGCCTATCGTAGCTTCCACGGGATTTTATTATTTTCCCGATCAATTCACGGTGAGACGAGAGGCAGAGGAGCTTTCCGAATGGCTTATTATGGAATGTGAAGAGGGAATGGAGGGTACTGATATTCGTCCCGGTATTCTCAAATGCGCAACAGAGGAGGGGGTTCATAAAGACAATGCCAAAAGGATTGCGGCTCTCGGAATCACACAGGCAAAAACAGGACTTCCGCTCTATGCTCATTGCCGTCACCTTGATAACACAGCTCATGAAGTGCTTGATATTTTGATGTCAAAGGGAGCTGATCCGAAAAAAATAGTTATCGGTCATGCTTCAAGCAGACTTTGTTCCGATTACCTTGAGGGAGTTTTGAGACGTGGATGTTATATCTCTATCGACCAAAGCTGGGGCACAGAAAAGGAATGCGAATGTGTTTCGAAGCTTTGCAGAAGAGGCTATGCTTCTCAGATAATGTTTTCATGTGACAGACCTATATATAGCGATTTCAGCTGTCGTGGAACAACAGGTGAGGGTTTTGAAATGAGCGTACATATCGAGCGTTACGGTTATCCATTTTCATCTCTTCTGCCTGCACTTCTTGTGGCAGGGGTAAGCGAAGAGGATTGCAACACTATGTATAAGGAAAATCCACCGAGATTTCTCAGTATATAATTAGCGAAGGAAGGCGATTTTTTGACGGCAATAAAAAAGCTGTTTATAAAGAAAAAAAGTGATGTTGATATGACGCAAGGGAGTATTGCGGCGAATATTATCATGTTTGCGCTTCCGCTTCTAGCGGGCAATCTTTTTCAGCAGCTTTATAATATGGTTGACACCCTCGTTATCGGACATTTCGGAGAAAGCGGAGAATATGCCGCCGTTGGAAGCATTGCGCCGATAATCAATATTCTTATTGGAACATTTATGGGACTTTCAAGCGGTGCGGGAGTTGTAATTTCCCAGTATTATGGGGCGAAAAAAGAGGATAGAGTGCATGACTCTGTTCATACTTCCATAGCAATGACTCTTGTTCTCGGAATAGCTTTTACCATTATCGGTATTTTGATGACGCCGTTTCTTCTTGAGCTGATGCTCGAAAATGAAGATGGAAGTGATGGCGTTTTTCATTATGCAAAGATATATCTTACCATATATTTTTCGGGCGTTATGGGGCTTATGGTCTATAATATGTGTGCCGGAATCATGAGAGCAGTTGGAGACAGCAGCAGACCTTTTTATTTCCTTGTGATTTCAAGCATTGTCAATATTGTTCTTGACCTTCTTTTTGTTGCGACTTTCAAGATGGGAGTTGTGGGAGTTGCACTTGCAACCATAATTGCTCAGTGGATATCTGCGATCCTTGCATTTATAACTCTGATCCGTGAAAAAAACTGTGTTAAAATTATCCTTCGGGACATAAGGATAGATATAAAGCTTTTAGGCAAGATAATAAAGGTGGGAATCCCGGCCGCACTTCAAATGGCACTGACCTCATTTTCAAATATGTTTGTTCAGTCATATGTTGCGGGGGCAAACGGCACTCAGGTGGTAAATCTCGGCGCATGGACATCCTATTCAAAGATTGACGCATTTCTGTTTTTGCCTACCCAATCAATAGCCCTTTCCGCAACCACATTTGTTGCGCAGAATTTGGGAATTAGTGACGTGAAAAGAGCCAAAAAGGGCGTAAAGATTTCTGTTGGACTTTCAATGTGTGCAACTACATTCTGTATAATTATTATTACTATTTTCGCACCGTTTTTCGCTTCGCTTTTCAAGAATGACGACAAAAACATCGTTGAGCTTGCCACAGTTCTCCTCAGATACATATCTCCGTTTTATATATGCACCTGTGTAAATCAGATATTTTCCGCAGTTATGCGCGGTGCGGGAAACAGCAGAGCACCGATGATAATTATGCTTTCATCCTTTGTGGGACTGAGGCAAATTTATCTTTTCATTATGTCAAATTATATTTCAAATGACCTTTTGCCAATAGGAATGGGATATCCCTTTGGCTGGGTTTCATGCGCAGTGCTTACGCTGATATATTATAAATTCTTCTTCAATTTTACCTCAAATAAAATTGTCGAGGATGAGACGAGCGAATAAAAAACGTCATAACAAAGGGGGTGAGTTATTAACTTAGCCCCTATCGTTTTAGCACAAGTTTTTTTAGTGCTGCCGATAAATTACTGTTTATTTTAATTATCTCAACTTGAATTATCTCAACAAAAAAGCGACTGTGTTAAAAGCTACTGCAAAACAAATGACTTAGCCCCTTTTGCTGTTATTGGTTTGTTTTGGAAAAAAATCTGCAAAAAGAACAAAAAAATTCCTTGACAATGTGTTACCATAAGGTTATAATTTTCTTGAATATATCTCTTTGGAGGATCAGATTATGGAATATATGATAGGTTGTAATTTTTGGGATTCGAAATCGGGTACCGATATGTGGAAATATTGGGATGAAGATTCCGTAAGAGCCGATCTTGAAGCAATTTCTGCTAATGGCGTCAGATATCTTCGTGTTTTTCCCAATTGGCGAGATTTTCAGCCCCTTACATTTCTTGAGGGATGGCGAGGAAAGCTGACTGAGGTCAGAATGACCGACGACAGACCCTTTGAAAATGAATTTGGCATTGATCCTGTAATGATCGAGCGTTTTGAGAAATTCTGCGATATTGCAGCGGAAAATAATATAAAGCTCATTGTTTCCGTTATTACGGGATGGATGAGCGGCAGGCTCTTTTTGCCCCCTGCGCTTCAAGGCAGAAATCCGATAACCGACCCTATGGTTCTCAAATGGGAGATACTTTTTGCAAGGGGATTTGTAAGATTCCTTCGCCACAGAAAAGAGATAGTATATTGGGATCTCGGCAATGAATGCAACTGTCTCGGTCCGACAACGAATGCTACTGCTGCATGGCTCTGGACATCTACTATCAGAAATGCCATTCTCTCCGAGGACAACACGAGAAAGATTATGTCGGGTATGCATGGACTCAGCGTTGATCCGGATGTTGCTCCATGGACGATCCAGGATCAGGGAAGCCTTACCGATGTGCTTACCCCCCATCCCTATCCTTCGCCTACTGTCGGCGGTGACGTGGATAAGGCGAACAACCTCAGAACAACTCTTATCCCCACAGCGCAGATTGTATATTATGAGGGAGTTGGCGGCAAGCCCGCAATGATACAGGAGAGCGGCACATTTAACGATATGGTCTGCTCAAAGGACATTTCCGCCCGGTTTATGAGGGTCAATCTTCTTTCGGGCTGGGCACATGGCTCTCTCGGTTATCTCTGGTGGTGCGCAATGGAGCATCTTCATCTGAAAAATCCCCCATATTCGTGGAGTATGGTCGAAAGAGAGCTTGGCATACTTAATCTTGATCGCTCGCCAAAGCCCGTTGCCCTTGAAATGAAGAGAATGACAGAGCTTTTCGAGTCGCTTAATCTTTCTTCTCTTCCAAAGCGTGATACAAACGCTGTTTGCGTTACAACAAAGGATCAGGGTAACTATTGGCATATTGCCGCCTCCTCTTATGTGCTTTCAAAGCAGGCAGGTCTCAGCATGGAATTCCGTCATTTTACACAGCAGCTTCCCGATGCGAAGATATATATCGTACCTTCTATCACCGCATGGGCTGCCCTTGGCAAGGATATGCTTGATCAGCTTATTGAAAGAGCGGAGCAGGGTGCAAGCGTTCTTTTCACGGTAGATACGGGAATGATAACCACATTTGAAAGGCTTACAGGTCTCCGTTCCGACGGAATGGAGAAGGAAAGCTCACCGCATATAATGAAGCTTGACGGAGCTGAACTTCCTTTCTCATATGAACAGAAATATCTCCTTTCTTCTATCGGTGCAGAGGTGCTTTCCGAGGATGAGGACGGAACTGTCATTTTTTCCCGTAATAAGGTGGGCAAGGGATATATCTATATGCTGAATTTCCCTCTTGAGAAGATTATTTGGGGAAAATCAAATGTGTTTACAGACAGAACAAAGCCATACTACAAGATATATGAAAAGCTTTGTGAGGGCGTTGATCTTGGCATAGTTGCAAAGAGTGCAAATCCCGATATCGGTGTTACACAGCATAAAAATGAGGACGGAAGCTATACCGTTGTTGCCATTAACTATACCGATAAGCCCCTTGACGGAGAGCTTGATTTCTTCGGTAAAAAATATACGGTGCTTTACGGTGACGAGCATAATATTGACGCTTGTGATTGTGCAATACTCAAACTTGAGAGTTGATTTTATACAAAAAGACGGTCGATTGACCGCCTTTTTGTATATTTATTCTTCTTTTTTCTTCAAAACCGCAAGAGCCTCGTATATGCTCTTGATCGGTATAATTTCGATTCCGTCGGCGGAAAGCTTTCTCTTTTCGATATTGCGATAGGGAATGACAGCGCGGGTAAAACCAAGTCTTCCCGCCTCGTGTATTCTCGCTTCTATATTAGAAACGGCACGGCATTCGCCCGAGAGACCAAGCTCACCGATTGCGATAACGTCATCGGGAATGATCCTGTCCGTAAGACTTGAAACCATCGAAAGTGCGACAGCAACATCGGATGCCGGCTCATCAAGGCGCAGACCGCCAATAACATTCATATAAACGTCGCTCTGGAAGAATTTAAGTCCAAGCCGCTTTTCAAGCACCGCAAGAATAAGGCACATTCTGTTATAATCTATGCCGTTTGCGGCTCTTCGGGGAGCAGGGAAGGTGGTCTGAGCAACAAGCGCTTGAATTTCCGCAATAATTGGTCTCGTTCCTTCCATGGTGCAAACGGCGCAGTTGCCGGGTACATTTTTAGGCCTGCCGGCAAGAAGCATCTCTGATGGATTTTCAACCTCCTCAAGACCCTTATCCGTCATCTCAAAAACGCCTATCTCGTTTGTTGAGCCAAAACGGTTTTTAATAGCTCTTATTATTCTATATGATTGGTGTCTTTCGCCTTCAAAATAAAGAACGGCATCTACCATATGCTCAAGAACCTTTGGCCCTGCAATTCCGCCTTCTTTATTGACGTGTCCCACAAGGAGCATCGAAATTCCCGCACTTTTCGCAAGATTTATAAAGGATAGTGCGCTTTCTTTTATTTGAGTTGTGCTTCCGGGCGCACTTGTCATTCTGTCGCTGTAGACCGTCTGAATGGAGTCAACTATCACAACATCGGGCTTAAGTGAGGCGATCTCATCAAGTATATTTTCGATATTCGTTTCGGTAAGAACATGGAGATTTTTTCCGCCGATTCCAAGCCTTTTTGCGCGCAATTTAAGCTGACCGCCCGATTCCTCACCCGAAATATAGAGAATGTTTCTCGGCTTTCCGCCCTTGTCGGTATTTCCGAGAGCGTCGGAAATCTGCATGAGAAGGGTTGATTTACCGATACCCGGCTCACCGGAAAGAAGCACCACAGAGCCATGAACGAGCCCTCCGCCAAGGACTCTGTCAAGCTCACCGAGACCTGTTTCCGAACGTATATATGAGGGGAGATCAAGCTCCTCGAATTTTTGAGTATGATTAGTTCCGCCGCCGTTCATGGCAATCCTTTTTGGGGCTGCTGCTTTTGTTTCGCTTTCGACCACATCCTCAACAAAAGAGTTCCATGCGCCGCAGGCGGTGCATTTTCCCATCCATTTCGGACTTGTATATTCACATTCCGAGCATATATAAACTGTTTTTACGCCTTTCATTTTTTACCTCTTTTTGGGCTTTTTT
>CAYPKQ010000010.1:0-23924 GCA_964411355.1 uncultured Lachnospiraceae bacterium | reverse complement strand
AAATCGCAATCAAAATCATCATCAAGGAAACTGTCATCGCTCTTATAGAGGCTGCAATACTTGCGGCAGAACATATAGACTCCGTAAGCAGCGGCTGCAACTGCAAATGTAACTCCAACGGAGATAGCAACAATCTTACCTATATTGGGCTTTTCGGGCTTCTTTTCAATAAAAAACATAATAATACCTCCCTATTTTTTATTTTCAATTATAGTATACCACCTTTTTGATAAAAATGCAATAGAAATTTTCTTTTTTATAAATAAATTTTCCTTAAAAATCATGAAATTTCATAATAGGTCTTTTCTTTTTGCTATTTTTCGTGTATAATATAAGGAACGACTTTTGGGGAGCGGATCATGCTTTATTCTGAGATATGTGAAAAACTGAAAAAAGCCGAAATTGAAAATCCAAATTACGAAGCTGCCCTTCTTTTGGAAAGATTTTGCGGCGTTAGCGGAGCTTCCATACCCTTTCTCGGCAATAAGGATTTTGAGGGCGAAGAGCTTTTGCGAGCCGTTACGCTTCGTCAATCCCACTATCCGCTTCAATACATCCTCGGTGAATGGTATTTTTTCGGAGAAAAATATATAGTCGATGATAATTGTCTGATTCCCAGAAGCGACACCGAGTGTCTTGTGGAAAAAGCAATAGAGCTGATGCCGAAAAACGCACTTTTTGCAGATTTTTGTACGGGAAGCGGTTGTATCGCCATCTCAACTCTTGCCAATAGAATGGATTGCAGAGCTTTTGCCTTTGAGATAAGCCGCGGAGCATTGGAGCTTGCCAAAAAAAATGCGTCACTTAACGGAGTTTCGGATAGGATATCATTTTTTGAAGCAGATATTCTTCGGGATATTCATATTCAGTACGAAGAAGAGGCGGGAATTTTCGATGCCATTTTGTCAAATCCGCCCTATATCAAAACTTCGGTTATAGACACCTTATCCAAAGAGGTAAAAAAAGAGCCGAAAATTGCTCTTGACGGAGGCGAGGACGGACTGATTTTCTACCGAAGTATTCTGAAAAAGCACAAGCACCTATTAAAAGAAAACGGTTTTATTCTTTTTGAGATCGGCTATGACCAAGGGGCGGATATTTCCGAGCTTGCCGAGAAAAACGGCTTTACTTGCAAGATAATAAAGGATCTTTCCCTTTGCGACAGGGTCGCATTTCTAAAAAAAGCATATAATGATTAAAAACATCTTTGGAGGTTTTTTGATGAATATTGTTGTTCTTGCGGGCGGAATAAGCCCTGAGCGTGATGTTTCGCTCACATCCGCCGCACTTGTTTCAAATGCGCTTATAAAAAGCGGTCATAAGGTCTGTCTTCTCGATGTTTATGAGGGACTTCCCGAGGGCAAAACGCCCTCAATGGAGCTTTTCAGTGCAGAAGGAAATTATACATACAAGGTTGACGAGAGCATTCCGGATCTTGATGCGGTGATCGCCCGAAACGGCGGAAGAGCTGCCCTTATCGGTCCCGGAATTCTTGAAGTGTGTGCGCTCGCTGACGTGGTCTATATGGGACTTCACGGCGGCATAGGTGAAAACGGTCAGCTTCAGGCGACCCTTGATAATTACGGAATAAAATATACTGGCTCGGGTTATATCGGAAGTCTGCTTGCAATGGATAAGGATCTTGCAAAAAAGATACTTTCCGTTGAGGGTGTTCCAACTCCCCGTGGTTTTCTTTGCGATCTGAAAAAAGACGATATCCGTGAAATGGTAAAAAAGGTCGGGCTTCCGTGCGTTATAAAGCCCTGTAGCTGCGGTTCGAGCGTTGGAGTATCCATTATAGAAAACGAAAACGAGCTTTCCGCCGCCATTGAATTTGCCGAAAAATATGAGGATCTGGTGCTCATTGAAGAAAAGATAGTCGGCAGAGAGATGACCATGGGAATCCTTGACGGAGTTGTGCTTCCCGCAGTTGAAATAATACCGAAGAATGGTTATTACGATTATAAAAACAAATATCAGAGCGGAATGACAGAGGAGATCTGCCCTGCCCCCATCACAAAGGAAGAGCATGAAAAAATGGCAGATTACACACGGCGCACTTTCTCTGCACTCAAGCTTCGCGGATATGCAAGAATTGACTATATTCTCACAAAAGATGGAGAGGCCGTTTGCCTTGAAGCAAATACTCTCCCCGGAATGACCCCAACCTCCCTTCTCCCCCAGGAGGCGGCAGCGATTGGCATGGATTATGTTGCTCTTTGCGATAAAATTGTAAACATCGCCCTTAAATGACGTTTTTTTGCAATAAATGCAATAAAAAGAACGCTTTTTACAATTTACGAAATATAAAAACAGTGTTAAAATATAGAAAAACACTTTATAAGAAGGTTTAAAATGAAAAAGATCGGTTATGCCGTGCTTGGACTCGGCATTGGAATGGCACACGCAGAGGCGGCTGCCGCTTCTGAAAATGCAAATCTTGTTGCCGCTTGCGATATTGACAGCACAAGACTTGAAAAATTCGCAAAATTATACCCCGATGCCCGTCTTTATACGGATTTTGAAATGCTCATTCAGGATAAAGATGTTGATATCATCAGCATTTGTTTGCCCAGCCATATGCATGCGGATTTTGCAGTTCGTGCAATGGAGGCAGGAAAGCACGTCCTTATCGAAAAGCCCCTTGATATCACCCCCGAGCGCGCAGAGCTTATTGAAGAAGCAAGACTTCGCACAGGGATGAAGGCAGGCGTAGTCCACCAAAACAGATATAATCTCAATATGTATCCCATTAAAAAAGCTGTGTCGGACGGCAAACTCGGCAAGATCAATCTCGGAACCTTCGCTGTAAAATGGTTCAGAGAGCAGTCTTATTATGACAGAGGCGGCTGGAGAGGCACATGGGCATATGACGGCGGCGGTTCGCTTATGAATCAGGCTGTACATACCGTTGACCTTATGCAGTGGCTTATGGGAGAGGTGGAGAGCGTTACATCCACAATGGCGATATATAATCACAATATAGAGACCGAGGATATGACCGCTTCCATTATCAAATTTAAGAGCGGTGCAACCGCAACCTTTGTGAGTACCACCTGCGCTTATCCCGGCATCTCTACCGAGATAATGCTCTACGGAACGGGCGGATCTATTGAAGCTGATGCTGACATGATAAAAACATGGAAGCTGAGAGACAGCGATGACGAGGACGAGGAAGAGGAGCTTATGCTCGAAAGATACGGCAAAGGAAACCTTAAGGCATCGTCCTTTGAGGAAGGTACTCTTTACGGTCACAGACACGTCGTTGAGGATATGATCCTTGCGGTTAGAGACGGAAGAGATCCCGACATTCTCCCCATGGACGCCATAAAGAGCGTTAGGATCGTCGATGCAATTTACAAATCGGCAAAAAGCGGAAAAACAGTTTTCCTTTGATTAATTGATTTATATAAAAAAGGTTGTGTTATGATACACACCCTTTTTTGTTTTCATCCTCAGCGCATACATATAAACAGTAATAAAAAACAAAGTAGCTACCTCATAAAGAAGCTACTTTGTTTTTATAAATCATCAGAAAAGCTCGATAAGTTCCTTTGGACTCTTTGTGAAATTCAGCTTACCGTCCTCTGTTACCGCTATCATATCCTCTATGCGGCATCCGTACTTACCTGCGATATAGATACCCGGCTCACAGGTCACAACATGACCCACCTCCAGCTTCTTTTCGGGTGATACCTTTGGTGAAAGTCTCGGTGCTTCATGAATAAACATTCCAACACCGTGACCAAGTCCGTGCCCGAAGCAGCCTTTATATCCTTCTCCCTCGATTATGTCTCTTGCAGCCTTATCAACCGCCATGCAGCTCTCGCCGCATTCTATCATATCAAGTCCTGCAAGCTGTGCGCGAAGTACGGTATTATAAAGCTTCTTCATATCAGCATCGGCTTTGCCGAGAACAACCGTTCTTGTCATGTCCGAGCAATAGCCGTCAAGCCTTGCACCGAAATCCATGGTAAAAAATCCCGCTTCAAGCCTTCTGTTTTCGGGAACACCATGAGGAAGAGACGAGGACTTACCGGAAACCGCTATCGTATCAAATGCAACAGATTGCGCGCCCTGACCTCTCATAAAAAATTCAAGCTCAAGAGCGACTTCAAGCTCGGTCATTTCGGGCTTTATGAAGTTCAGTATATGAGCAAAAGCATCGTCGGTGATCTTCTGTGCTTTCGCCATAATTTCAAGTTCCTCTGGAGTTTTTCTTTCTCTCCGGTTCTCAATTATAGCAGAACCGCCGGGAACAAGCTCTACGCCCTCAAAAAGCTTCTCAAATCTTGCGTATGAAGCACATGAAAGAGTGTTATCCTCAAAATAAAGCCTCTTAACCCCATTTTCCGAAAGCAGTGCGGCAATTTCAAGACCCATATCCGAGGGCATGAGTATTTCAAATTCATCGCCAACACTTGCCTCTGCCGCCTCGATATAGCGGAAATCCGTTATAACATAGGATTTTTTGCGAGTTACAAGAACATAACCGTCGGTAAAGCTGAAGCCTGTAAGATAATACCGGTTAAGCTCACTCGTAACAAAAATTCCGTCAACGGAAGGTTCCATTGCTTCTATAAGTCTGTCTTTTCTCGTCATAATATCCACCTCATTTCTCGCAATATCCGAGGCAAGCACGCTTCATAAAGAGCGCATCCTCCGCTTGTGTGCCCGCAGATTCACAAATGATCCTTGGAGCAAGATCATATTTTATGATAGTCTCCGCAAGAGGCTCGAAAAAGGGACCGAAAACATTATCCTCAAAGGTGAGATGCTTTTTTTCGCCTGCGGAGGTATATTCTATTTTTGAAAAATGGCAATGGAGATTTTTTGCAATATCGTCACCAAGCTCCTCTCCGATCCTATCAAAAACACGCTTATATGCATCGGAATCGGGGAAAAGACCGCCAACCTCTCTTGCATTGAGATGACCGAAATCAACGACCGGCACAAAGCAAGGTGCGGTTTTGCAAAGCTCGATGACTTCGGGGAGCGTTCCAAGCTGATTTATCTTTCCCATAGTTTCAAGTCCAAGCTTGATCTTTGTGTCCTTATTCTCCTCGGCAACACGGCTGAGCGTATCCTTTGCAAGAGCCATGGCCTCCTCGCGGCTTATCTTTGCCGCACTTCCGCTATGGATAACTATCGTATCGGCGCCGAGAAGCTCTGCGGCTCTGATGCTATCCTTAATATAAGTCAGACTTTTCAGTCTTTTTTCCTCTTCAATTCCCGAAAGAGAGATGAAATATGGGGTATGGAGCGACATGAGGATGCCATGCTCCTTTGCTTTTTTTCCGACGGCGGCAAGAGTCGCCTCACTTGTGCGAAGTCCGTTGCCCGCCTGATATTCATAGGCGTCAAGCCCCATATCTGCGAGCCAGCCGAATGCCTCCATCGTGGATTTATGCCCTTCTGCATAAAAGAGGTCACAATTTCCCGCAGGACCGAATTTTGCCTTTAACATTTTCCTCTCCTATTACTGCAAAAACTGTTTTCTGACCTGTTGGCGCTTAAAATAAGCTATAAACGGCTTTTCAAGGAAGCGTTTAAATCTGAAAAAGAAGGTTTTTTTATCGTTTATCGGAGGCACAAGTATTGCACGAAGCCCGAGACGCTTGCCGACAAGTACATCGGTAAATATCTGGTCACCGATAACGCAGGTGTCCGCTATGTCGCATTTCAAACGGTTCAAAACATCTATGTAGCTTTTTGTCGAAGGTTTTTTGCAGTCAAAATATGCCGGGAGACGGAGACTCTGATTAAAACGGCGCACTCTTGTGGCATCATTGTTTGACATAAGAGCCGCACCTATTCCCGCATTTCTCAGATCCTCGAACCATTTTATAACTCTTTGATTGGGATCAGGTGCCTCATAAGGTGCGAGAGTATTGTCTATATCCACCAGCACGGTTTTCACTCCTATGGAATGGAGAAATTCGGGAGTTATATCGCTGAATTTTTCAAACATATAGTCGGGTAAAAATAAGGAAGCCATTTTGAATATCCTTTACTTAAAGTTGCTTTAATTTTTGCAAATACATTTAATTATAACACACAGTCCGAATTTTATCAAGGCATTTTTCAAAAAAACTGCTGTTTTCCACTTTTTATTTTTTCCGCAGGTCAAAAGAGACGCAACCAAAGCAAGCCATTATTATCGAAATAATGTTTATCTTGTCCAGCCCTCTCCGTTTATCTCATGCGCCTGTGAAATTGTTACAAAAGCATATTTATCATTTTTCTTTATTATATCCAGAAGGCTGTTATACTGCGACATGGTAAATGACACCATTACCATTTTCTTGCCATCCCCCGAATAACCGCCAACCGCATCTATTATGGTTGTGGTTCGCCCAAGCACATTTATGACCGCAGAATTGATGTTCTCATATTTATCCGTGATGATATGGGCAACATAAGCCCTTGACATTCCGAGAAATACCTTATCCACCATAACGGCTGAAATAAGCACCGAAAGGATGCCCAGAAGAGAAAGAACGAGATCACCGATAACGAACATACCGAGAACGACGGTAGTTGCGTCGATGGCAAAGATAGCATACGAGCTTTTCAGCCTTTTGAAGATCTTGCAAAGAGAAAATGCAATGATGTCAACTCCGCCTGTGGAACCGCCGCCGATAAAGGTCACGGCACAGCCCGTTCCAACACAAACACCGCCGGCGATCGCCGCAAGCATAATGGAAAGCTCGGAATAGGCGGAGGAGGTCAGATCAAAAAAACCTCCAAGGAAATCCGGTCTTGCCATGTGAAGAAAAACCGAAAGAGCGGGCGGATAAACAACGGTTGAAATGAGAGTCTTCATTGCAAAATTCTTGCCGAGAGCTATAAGCCCAACAAAGAAAAGCAGCCATGTTATTACTGTTATTATAAGGTCAACGGTTATAAATTCATAGGGCAAAAGCGCATCAAGAATAAGGGCAATGCCCGAAACTCCCCCAACAACAAGATTAAACGGAAGGATAAAAACAGCAGTTCCGAGAGCAAGAATGACGGTTCCCAGAACCACAAGAAAAAGCTTTTTTATAATCCCGAAAAGTTCGGCTCTGCCGAGCTTGTTTGACATAAAAACCTCCAAAAACGATAGCAATATATATAATTATTTTACCATGACCCTCGGAAAAATGCAATATGAGCAAAGATTTGTTCCCTACCGTTATTGACTTGGGCGAGGAAATATGATATAATTTTTTAAATGGGAAAAAGGAGTGAGTGGCGTGAAGGAAAGCTTTCTTTGCATATTAAACGCAGATTTCGGGGATATTAGTCCCATTTTTTTCAGCCGCGAGTCATAGAAAAGGGCGGCGGATATGTCCACAATACAAGAAATTTCATGCTTATGCAATATGTTGAGGAGGGCGAAGGGGTCTTTGTTTCGGAAAAAATGAATACCCCATCAAAGAAGGCGACGTATTCATTCTCCCCGAGAACAGCCAATCCGAGTTTTATTCTACCTCAAGCGGGAAGCTAAGATGCCTCCACATAGCCTTTTTCGGTGAGCTTTCAAGGGATTTTCTGCTCTTACCTCCCGTTTTTAAATATAAGTCGGAATTTTTCGGAAGGGTGGCCGCCGTCCGTGACTTTGACGGAAGAAAGGACGCAAAGATATCCTCGCTTTTGTTTGAGCTTTATTCCGACCTTATTCCCGGAAAGCAATATGAGGTGAACGACCGTCTGATAAAGGTAAAGGAATATATAGACAAGAACTATAATCTCCCCATAACGGTGGACGGAGTAGCCTCATATTTCAATGTAAACAGATCATATCTTTCTAAAAGCTTTAAGGAAAAATACGGCAAAAGCCCAAAGGAGTATCTTCTTTCACTTCGTCTCCAAAAGGCAAAGCATATGCTGAACAACGAGGGAATGAATGTCACCGAAACAGCATTCCACTGCGGCTTTAACAGCCAAAGCCATTTTTCGAGAATTTTCAAAAAATAGTATGGATCCACTCCAAAAGGACAGATGGATGTTGAAAAAAAGCGATTAAATATTCCCTGTTACCTCATTTATGAAATTCGATGCAAGCTCGGTATATTTTTCGCATGAAACCATATAGCTGAGCCCATGACCTGCGCCGCTGAATGTATGAAGTCTGACCATCTCGGGTTTTGCTGCGGCTATTTTGCGGCTCATTTCAAGAGGCACAAAATCATCATCCTCGCCGTGCAGAAGAAGTATCGGTATCTTTGCATTTTTCGCGCCCCTCACGGCATCACATTCCAAAAGATCAAACCTGCCGAAAATAAGTGCTCCGCAATATATAAGCGGAAAGCAGAGCAATGGAGGAAGTCCCATACCCGCACAGACCTTAAGGATTATTTCCTTTGGCGAGGAATAGGGACAATCGGCAATAATCCCGCAAACATTTTTCGGAAGAGTCTCTGCCGCCGCCATAACGACGGTGGAAGCCCCCATGGAAAGACCTGAGATTATTATCTTTTTTTCCTCACCGAATCTCTCTGTGGCATAGTCGATCCAATCAAGGCAGTCAAAACGCTCCTTTATTCCGAAAGAAATGGTGTGACCGCCGCTTTCAAGATGCGCTCGCTGAAAGACCACTAAGGTATTATGTCCCATGTCGATGGCAAGCTTATTGCCGCCGCAAAAATCCCTATAGGGCGAGCCGCGGTATCCATGAAACTGAATATGAAGCGGAGCGTCATCCGAAACATGATAATATATTGCGGCAAGACGCACCCCATCCCTTGATCTTATATATATCTGCTCCCAATTTCTCGCCTTCATCTCATCGGAAAGAAGCTTCGTCTGCTCCCTGTGGACATCATACTGCTCCTTTTTCGGCATCACGGAAGCATCTCTTTTTTTCCCCCTCCTATTGTAAAAGGCTTTTCTATAAACAAGATATGACAAAAGCAAGAATAAAAATAATATTCCCGCAAAAACGATCAAAAATGCCATCCATCTTCACTTCCCTTCATTATCCTTGATATTTTAACATTTTTGCCCACCAATGTCAAGAAAAATGGGGAAATATATTGAAGAGACGACCTTTATATGATATAATTTAAGAAAAAATCGGAGATAAATATGATAACTAAAGAAGAAATATTAAACCTTAAAGGCAAGGGCTTTCTTTTGAACAAAGGAAGTGAATGTTTTTCGGGCAGAGTTGTGTGCAAAGGCGGCTTATATACCTCTGAACAGCTCATTGCCATTGCTGAATGTGCAAAGAAATTTGCAAGCGGAAAAATATCCTTTACAAGCCGCCTTTCGGCAGAAATTGTCGGAATACCTTATGACAAGATCGAACAAGCCGGTGCTTTTCTTACAGAGCATGATCTTTACTTTGGCGGAACAGGTTCAAAGGTGCGCCCTATAACGGCTTGCAAGGGAACTACTTGCGTATTTGGAAACATTGATACCCAGAGCATTGCAGCAGAGCTTCATGACAAGTTTTACATAGAAATGAGTTCAGTTAAGCTTCCTCACAAATTCAAGATCGGAGTTGGCGGTTGTCCCAATAGCTGCATGAAGCCAAGTCTTAACGATGTTGGAATCGAAGGCAGAAAAATTTTTGATTTTGCCCCCCAGCTTTGCCGCGGATGTGCTAAATGCGCAACCCAAGCCGTATGTCCCATGAAGGCGATAAGCATAAAGGATGATAAGGCTGTTCATGACAGAAGCAAATGCATAAACTGCGGTCTTTGCATTGGCAAATGCCCCTTTGGTGCTTTTCCGAAGGAGGCTGAAAGCCGAGCAGTCATTTATGCGGGCGGAACATGGGGCAAAACACGCAGAGACGGAACACAGCTTTCACGTCTTTTCAAGATGGACGAGATCATCCCCACAGTTGAGAAAATTCTGCTTTGGTTCAAGGATAAGGGATATGCAAAAGAGCGCCTCGGAAAGGCTATTGACAGGGTTGGAATCCAAAATTTTGAAGCAGATATATTCTCCGATGACCTTCTTTTACGTAAGGATGAGATAATCTCCGCACAAATAAAGGAAAAATGAGAAAAATTCTTCTTTTTCTTCTTATTTTAATTAACGTTTTTATTCTTTCTTGCGAAAAAAGCGGCATAGATACAGAAAAAGAACAAAATAAAACTGCCGTTCTTTTTTCCTCTCTTGCCGAGGTCTGGCTGAAAGCAGGCGGTGACATTGATATAACGGTTGGAGAAACCGTTGAGCGTGGCTTTGCCGCGGAAGGCACTCCGCTCGTTGACAGCGGTGCGGGAAAGAGCATAAATATCGAGCTTTTGCTTTCCTATAAGCCCACTCTCGTCATATGTTCTTCGGATATTCCCGCCCAAAGAGATGCCGCTGACATTCTTCAAAAGAACGGAATAAAGGTGCTCTCTCTCCGAATCGAAAGTGCCTCTGATTATCTCGACGCACTAAAGGCAATGACCGACATAACCGGCAAAACATCTGTTTATGAGGATGAAAAAACAGCTCTTGAAAATCATATTGAAAGCATCCTGTCAAAGGACGAAATAAATGCCATAAAGGGCAGAAAAATTCTCTTTTTGCGCGCGGGAAGCACCGCTTCTTCCACAAAATCAAAAAGCTCGGATGAGCATTTTGCCGCCGCAATGCTTTGTGAGCTGGGATGCTCAAATATCGCAGATTCTGCCCCATCCTCCGGCCTTGGCATAGAGGCAATTCTCGAGAGCTCACCCGAATATATCTTCATATCCCTTATGGGAAATGAGGAAGCAGCAAGAGCAAACGTACAAGCACTTCTCGCAGAAGAAACATGGTCATCACTTGATGCTGTTAAGGAAGGAAACGTCTATATTCTCCCAAAAGACCTTTTTCATTTCAAGCCATGTACTCGCTGGGGTGAGGCTTACGAATATCTTGCCCAAATCCTAACAAAAGGAAATAATTGATGAAACCGAAAAAAATTTTTCTTACATATGGGGCACTTATACTTGTGCTTATTATCTCTGCCTTGCTGTCTCTGTCACTTGGAGCGGCAAGGCTTTCGGTATATCAGATGATATCCGGAATTATCGGCAGAGAAGGCTTCTCCTATGAGAGCACGATAATGCTCGCCATAAGGCTTCCGAGGCTTCTTGCCTCTGTTCTCGCGGGAATTGGGCTTTCACTTTCGGGAGTTATTCTTCAGAGCGTAATGGGAAATGAGCTTGCAAGCCCAAATACCGTCGGCGTAAGCTCCGGGGCAGGACTTGCGGCTGTAATATGCCTTTCCCTCTGCCCTTCCCTATCTCATCTGCTTCCCATCGGTGCTTTTTTCGGAGCTCTCGGAGCTTCAATGCTCATTATGGTGCTCTCCCGCGTCATTGGCGGCGGAAGGGCAACTATTATTCTTGCGGGAATAGCACTGACCTCGCTTTTCGGCGCAGGTATTTCCTTTTTCAGTATTATGGATACCGACATTCTCGCATCATACAGCGCTTTTTCTGTCGGAGGCTTTTCGGGAGTGAAAATGAGCGCACTACCTCTCCCCGCCATATTTATTTTGATATGTCTTGCTTTATCGATAGCGCTGTCGGGAAAGATCGCAGCCATATCCCTTGGAGACGGCATAGCCTCGGGACTGGGGATCTCACCCGTAAAAATGCGTACTATTTCACTTATCATCGCAAGTCTTTCGGTAGCATCTGTCATCAGCTTTTCGGGACTTTTAGGCTTTGTGGGACTTGTGGTTCCCCACATAACGAGAAAGCTCCTTGGTGCTGAGCTTAAATACCAGCTCACCGCCGCGCCCCTTGTGGGAGCATCCCTTGTGACCTTATCCGACCTTGTCGGCAGAATAATTCTCGCTCCTTCCGAGATTTCCGTCGGCATAATAATGGCATTTATCGGCGCACCCTTTCTTTTCGTTCTTCTTCTGGGAAGGAGGCAGGAAATTAATGCTTGAATTTAAAAACCTCTCTCTTAAAATTGGGGAAAAAACAATCCTCGATTCCGTCAGCTTTACCGCAAAAAAAAGCTCCGTAACTGCCCTCATCGGTAAAAACGGAAGCGGAAAATCAAGCCTTCTTGCATCGGCAAACGGACTTTTTTCATATGATGGAGAGATATTACTCTGCGGAAAGGATATCGTAAAATATCCGAAAAAGGAAAAAGCAAAACTTGCCGCTTTTCTCCCTCAAATGATGCCCGAAACTTCAATTTCTCTCTATTCCCTCGTTTCCCTCGGGAGAAGTCCGTACACGGGCGGAATGGGAATACTTTCGGCATCCGACAAAGAGGCAATTTCGAGAGCCATGTTGCTGACAAACACAGAAAAGCTGGCAGATAGAAGCGTTTCCACCCTCTCGGGCGGCGAAAAAAGAAGAGCCTTTCTCGCACTGCTTCTGGCTCAGGAAACACCGCTTCTTGTTCTCGATGAGCCTACCGCTTATCTTGACATATCGTATTCCGCCTCTCTTCTACGGCTTCTTCGGGAGCTTTGCGAAGATCACGGAAAAACCGTTCTCGTTGCCATACACGATATCTCCGACGCAATAGAGCTCGCAGACGATATCGCTATTCTCGATGGAGGAAAAACGGTCTTTTACGGCAAAAAAGATGAACTTCTTAATACCGACATAATCGAAAAATGCTTTGGTACCAAAAGATATACCGTAACAGATGGCACAGGACAAAAAATTTTCTTTTCTTAAGGAGAAACAATGAACATTTTATATTTAAAATACGCACTTGTGGTTGCAAAAACAGGCTCGATCGTGAAAGCGGCAGACAGACTTTATATGGCGCAGCCAAATCTCAGCCGAGCCATAAAGGAGCTTGAAGGCTCTCTCGGAATAAGCATTTTCGAAAGAACGGGCAGAGGTATGATCCCCACCCCCGATGGCGAAAAGCTGCTTCAATATGCCGAAAGGATACTTACCCAGGTGGATGAGGTTGAAAATATGTTCAAGGACGGACATACCGAGCACCGCCGTTTTTCGATTTCTGTTCCGCGAGCAAGCTATATTGCCCATGCCATTGCACAGCTCTCAAAGCGCATAGTGCCGGGGCAAAAAACAGAGATAGTATATAAGGAAACCAACTCTTCAAGAGCCATCAACAATGTTCTTCATGCAGATTATAAGCTCAGCATAATCAGATATGCGGCAAAGCACGATGCATATTTTAAAGAGATGTTTGAAGAAAAAGGACTCGTCTCTTCTCTCATAACCGAATTCAAATATCAGCTTGTAATGAACAAAAATCACCCCTTGGCAAATAAGGGAATACTTCATTATTCGGATCTTGAGCCTTATATTGAAATAGCCCATGCCGATCCGTATGTTCCCTCTCTTTCCCTTTCCGAGGTCAGAAAAAGCGAGCTTCCCGATAATACCGAAAGAAGGATTTTCGTCTTTGAAAGAGCAAGCCAATTTGAGCTTCTGGCAGAAAATCCCGAAACCTTCATGTGGGTATCTCCTATGCCGGACGGACTTCTCGAAAGATACGGACTTGTCCACAAAAAATGTCCCGACAATAAAAAGCTCTACCGCGACGTTCTTATATATAAAAAGGATTATAAGCTATCGGAGCTTGACACAATGTTCATCGAAGAGCTTGAAGAGGCAAAAAACAAATATGTAAAATAAAAAAGGATGATAATAAAATTCACACGCCTACAGTTCGACAAATTACTGTTTACCATTCCCTCCAAAAAAAATCCCGACTCGTTTCCGAGTCGGGATGAAGCAGTAAAAATATCAAGAATTATTCACCAACGTGATTGAAGGTAGGATATTCCTCATATGTCTTAGCGATATTAGCTACGATCTGCTCCTTATATGTTTCGATTGTAGAAGCGATAGCCATTTCGTTCTTCTTTGCAAGCTCTGCAAGCTTAGAACCAAGGTCAGAAGCCCAACCAAAAGGAACTGCAACCTCACATCCGCGAGTACCGCGAACGAGTGCGAGGACATCGATAGACTCCTGCTTACCGAGAGCCTTCAGAGATACATGAATATCATAGTATCTGGGCATAAGCTCTGCATAGGACTCATATGTAAGGTAGTCAATGATTGTACCTGTTCTCTCGAGGTTTGTATTCGTATTAGGAATACAGAAGGAGAGACAGCTGGAGAAGATATTGGAGTTGTATGTCTCCTGAGCGGAATCGAACTTAGGCTGAGGAAGCAGACCGAAGTTACCTTCCCATTCACGGAGCATTGTTGCACCCTTAAGCTCTGCATGCAGGAAAAGGGCACGGTTTGCCATGAAGATACCATAGTATCCGTCGGGATCAAGGTCAGTTGCTGTACCGAGAACGTAGAGACCGTCATCGGGACCGTAGAAGTTAATAAGAGTTTCCCAAACCTGAGAGAACTTCGTATCTGTATCAGCTGTGAACTGATATCTGTTGTTATCATCACGCTTTGTGTACTCAGCACCCATACCGTATGCCATGTACTGAGAGTTACCAAAGTTAACCATACCGTATGTGGAATTACCGTTTACATCGAATACGAAGGAAGCATCTCCGTTAAGGTTAGCTGCAACCGCACAATACTTCTTGAGCTCATCGATTGTCCAGTTGCCGTCAAGAGCGAGCTGGAAGGGAGCTTCGAGACCAAGCTCTGTCATCATATCCTCATTGAAGTACATACACCAAATGCCCTCGAACGCCATGAGGTTAAGGTCACTTGTTGCATAGAAAAGCCTGTCCTCAATGATATTTCTTGTAATAAGGGGCTGATCCCACCAGACATTCTCAATGTGGAGCTCCTCAATCTCAAGAAGGTCATAGAAGAGGTTTTCGGAAATAAGAGGAGTAAGCTGAGCAGCAGGAATATACATTGCGTCATAAACGTCCTCGTCTGCCAAGATAAGTGTTTTTGCATAAGAAGCAAGGTCGCTATAGGGCTGTGTTTCCTCGCTGATAGTGATATCGAACTTCTCTTCTGCCAAGAGGTTTCTCTCGAAGCAGCAGTCGTCAAGAACGTCACCGGTCATATCGGGATCAAGGTAAATATACATATAGTAGATTGCGGCGGAATTGAGGAATGTGAAATCATATCCGTCGTAGGTTACGTCCTCTGCAACGCCGGGAAGATAAGACTCGGCTGTAAGACGGGGATCGTATGTAGCGATATACTTACTTTCCTCGATCTCGCGAGAACTGAGGGTGTCGTCTTCAACATATTCATTACCGCTTGCAGGCTTATCACCGCAAGATGCAAGTGTGAATACAGAAAGAAGCATTAAAAGTGCGAGCAAAATTGTTAAAGCTCTTTTCATGATTTTTCTCCTTTTTTGGTGTTTTGGTTCATTCATTATACCACGCAATTGTGAATTTTTTGTGACTTTTGGATAACTTTTTCATTTTTCATCATTTTGTACAGTTACAAGCTTCCATTTTGTGCATTTAGTACAACGGCATTTTCTTTGCCCAAAGCCCCTTTTTGCTCTGCAAACAGTAATCTATCGTTGAGTTGATAAAACGCAAATCTGTAGGGGACGGCGACCTCGACGTCCCATTTTCATTTTAAATTCACGATTATTTCACGTTTTTTTGAGGGACATCGAGATCGCCGTCCCCTACAAAATACATCTTCAACAGCTCGCCAAATTATTGTTTGAAATTCACAAATTTCGGCAAGCTAGACAAATGGGCGCACCAAAATATTTGGCTGCGCCCATGATTTCAAAGATTATTCAACATGATTATGTGTGGGATATTCCTCATATGTCTTATTGATATTGGCAATGATCTGTTCCCTATAGGATTCGATTGTGGAAGCAAGGGCCATTTCGTTATTCAGAGCATGCGAACCAAGCACATCCTTAAGATCCGAAGCCCAGCCGAAGGGAACCGCAACCTCACAGCCGCGAGTTCCTCGGACAAGCGCAAGAACATCGATAGATTCCTGCTTGCCGAGCGCCTTCAGAGCTACATGGATATCATAATATCTGGGCATAAGCTCTGCATAGGATTCATATGTAAGATAGTCGATGATCGTGCCCGTTCTCTCAAGGTTCGTATTGGTATTGGGAACGCAGAAGGAGAGACAGCGAGAGAACACATTGGAGTTATAGTTTTCCTGAGAAGCATCGAACTTAGGCTGAGGAAGCAGACCGAAATTTCCTTCCCATTCGCGGAGCATTGTTGCACCTTTAAGCTCTGCATGGAGGAACAGCGCACGGTTTGCCATGAAAATGCCATAATATCCGTCGGGATCAAGATCCATCGGTGTACCAAGAACGTACACACCGTCATTAGGTCCGTAGAATTCTACGAGACGCTCCCATACTTGATTAAATCTTTGATCCGTATCGGCTGTGAATTGATATCTGCCGTTTTCATCACGTGATGTATATTCAGCACCCATACCGTAGGAAATATGAGTGGGACTGCCGGAGGAGGATACGAGACCGTAGGTTGCATTTCCGTCAACCTTAAACGTAAAGGAAGCATCACCGTTGAGGTTAGCGGCAGATGCGCAGTATTTCTTAAGCTCGTCGTATGTCCAATTTCCGTCAAGGGCAAGAGAATAAGGAAGATCAAGTCCCAAGTCCGTCATCATATCCTCATTGAAATACATACACCAAACGCCCTCAAATGCCATAAGGTTAAGGTCGCTCGTTGCATAAAAGAGTCTGTCCTCAATGGTATTTCTCGTAATGAGAGGCTGATCCCACCAGATATTATCTATGTGAAGCTCATCGATCTCAAGAAGGTCGCGGAAAAGATTTTCGCTTATAAGGGGTGTAAGATCCGCTGCGGGAATATACATCGTGTCATATACATCCTCATCCGCAAGTATAATGGTCTTTGCATAAGAAGCAAGCTCGTTATAGGGCTGTGTTTCCTCTTCAATTGTGATATCGAATTTCTGCTCTGCAAGAAGATTTCTCTCAAAGCAGGTGTCGTCAAGAACATCACCCGTCATATCGGGGTCGAGGTAGATGTACATATAGTAGATTGCAGAGGAATTGAGAAATGTAAATTCATATCCGTCATAGGTTACGTCCTTTGGGATGTCTTCAATATAGGTCTGTGCGGTAGCGCGGGGATCGTATGTATCAATATACTTACTTTCCTCGATCTCTCGTGAGCTGAGTGTAACAGGCTCTGTGGATTCTTCGCCCGAATTTGAATCACCGCATGAAGCAAGAGCTAATACTGAAAGAAGCATAATAATTGCCAACAAAGCACTTAAATATCTTTTCATGTTTTTCTCCTTATTACATCATAATTTTCTGAAATCTTTTATCCTGTGGAATGTTGAGTAGTTTGAATCATGGAAGTTGTTCGCACCGTTTATAGCGGTTCGGCAGAGGAAAATAATATCATCACCCTCTATATGAAAATCAACATACTGAACTCCCACCTTCTGCGGATCCTGATCTCTGTAATCAAGAACATCCGAAGCAACCTCCCATTTTTTAAGGTCAGTGCTATACATAAGGGATATAAGAGTTCTCACAGGCTCTTTTTCATATCTTGAAGCAAGAGTATAGTATCTTCCCGTAACATCATCAAATTTAATGGTGAATTTTGAATAGTTTGCGGGGAAATCCATACGATATGAGTATTTCAGAGGAGCTTCGTGATTCTTTGTATCCACCTCATATACCATAGCCTGCTGCTCGGGCACGATATATCTCATAATATTGAGGAGCTTGCCATCGGGTGAGGTAACAAGAGTACCTTCAAAATTCTTCGGTACAGATTCAAGACCTTCCCATAAGGGGTCGTTTTTATCAAATTTTCTCACGTCCGTAAAACTCCAGTTTTCGGGAACGAGAAGATCATCATTTTCATCGCATGACATAACCATTGCCGCCATATAATGTCCCTCCGACTCATAGGATGCCCATTCGAGAGTCATATATATCCTGCCGCCGTAATAATAAGTTTTTTGAGGATATCTGTGTACGCCCTCAAAGCGTCTTTCGTTGAAGCCGCGAAGGATCGAAACGGGTGCGGAGAAGGTCTTACCGCCGTCGGTGGATTTTCCTATGAGAAGATCGCCGAATCCCGTGGAAACAGCCATCATATAAAGCTCACCCTTATGAATGAACATATTACCCCAGAAGCAGGGCAGAAGCTCGCTAACAAAATGCCAAGTTTCACCTTCATCGTCAGAGCGGAAGATAAGGGTGAGATTTTGAGGATGGCTACCCTCAAAAACATCCATAGATGCAAGAAGATATCCGTCGGGATGACGAACAAGTGAAGGGGAGGCAAGATAACGTCCCGAAAAAGAGAGTGCCGGGTCTTGGGGGTGCAGATAATTTACAACAGTTCCGGGGCAGGTACCGCATCTTGCAAAGCGTGCACAGCTCTTTTTGCCCTCGCACTCCACATAAAAAGCATAGTCTCTTTCGTATTCAAGCCCCTCTATATCGCAGCTATCACCTTTTACATTTTTATAGAAGGTGTACTCCTTATCGTCAAAGGTACGATAATAAACGGAATATTCCTTTCCCTCCTCGCCGAGCCATTCAAAATGAATACTGTGCTCACCGGGGGCAATTCTGCTTATGTAAATATCCCCGAGCTTATCGAGAATAGGTCTGTAAGGACGGTAGCTCCAAAGATTATGACCTTTCATAATTTTTCTCCTTTCAGTTGCCTGTAACAGCTTTAAAAACGCTGTCACAAAGCACCTTCATCTGCTCTGTGCAATCCTTTGCGTATTTCGTAAGCTCATTTCCTTTTCTGCTACGTGCGATGTTTTCTGTCTTGATACCCACAAGATTCATATGATATTTTGCAGTCAGAGGATATGGGATACCTGTCTCGGTAAATCCGACAGTTCCGATAAGTGCCTGAATAGCATCGGCTTTTTCGGGGTACTTTTCATAATTCTCACCGAGCCAGGAATATATCTGCGGATGATAATTGCACATTATTCCGCAGTAACCGTGACCGCCTCGCCTCATGGACTCAAGCAAAGTCTGACAGTTTGCATTGAGAAGCTTGAATTCGCTACCCTTAAGCTGCTCGCATCTCGCCGCCATAACATCCGCATCGCAGCAGGTGTCCTTCATATAGTAAAATCTTCCGCCTGATAGACACCAATCCAAAATTTTTGGAGTTACGAGTCTCTTATAGGGATATGGGCACTCATAAAGACCGAGCTTTATATTTTTCGGAAGTGCCTCCATCAGTCTTTCGGCATTTTTTATGAAAACGTCATCTCCCTCATTATTCGGGTCAAGACGGTTCGTTATAAGAATAAGCGCATCCGTGCCCGATTCCAGAACTGCGGTAAGCTCCTCTACCTGATCCTCAAAGGAGTCGCTTGTGTGCCCCGAGGAAACCACGGTAAACGGTCTGCCATGAGCCTTGCTGAGTGCCTTTGCACGGGCGTAAACTCTTCTGTTCAGCTCTGCCTTCTCTTCGGTTGAAAGATAAAAGATCTCGCTTGATTGACAGACCGAAAAAATGCCTGTAAGTCCGTTCTCAAAATACCAATCAACATATTTTTCTGCAGTTTCGTAATCAATACTGCCATCTTTTTTAAATGGCGTTATCATGGTTGTAAAAATATCCAAATTAATCACCTCAGCTTCATTATACAATTTTGTCTTATAAATTACAATACAATTTTGCGACTTATTTTTATAAAAATCGGACAAACCGTTGAAAAAAAGAAAAAATATGCTATAATAAAAATGGGAGGTGGTATATTTGAAGCTGATATTTGCGCAAGACAGCTCGGAAGTGCCGGGGACACTGAGCAGCAATGGAGTAGATCAATGCTATATGAAGCATATGTTTCTTGACTGGGACGAAAGATTAAGCTCGGAAAAATGGCATCACCATACGGGCTTCGAGATACATATGATCGCAAGAGGAAGCCATACCTATGAGTTTGAACAAAAAACAATAAAGATTGAAAACGGAGAATTTTTAATTATTCCGCCATCCACCGAGCATCGAATAATAAAAACTGCAGAAAATACAAATAAATATTCTATAACATTCGCCGCAGACGGCAAAAATGAGTTTTTCAGCCACTGGAATAAGACCGTTTACGGTAAGATTCCGGATGCTTTATCCGATAATTTGGCTCTCATAGCTTCTGAAAGTCAAAAAAAGCAGGGCTTTTATAACAGAATAATTGAAACCAAGATTCTCGAATGTATTTATCTTCTTTTGCGCTTTTCGGGAATCAATGACGCTGTGAATGCTCCTCATGATAAGCTGAAAGACCCCAGATTTTCCTTGGCGGTGCAGTATATATCCGATAATATCCATAAATGGGTAAGTATCCCCGAGCTTTCTGCCTATTGCGCTCTCAGCGGCAGGCAGCTTTCAAGGGTATTCGAAAAGGAAACGGGCGTCTCCACTGCTGAATATATCAAAAAGGAAAGATGCAGATATATCGAAACGCTGCTTGCCGATCCCAATCTTTCCCTTAGACAGATAAGCGAACTGATGAATTTCGAAAATGAGTATTATTTTAATGCTTTTTTCAAAAAATATTCGGGAATGACGCCCGGAGCATACAGAAAAACCATAAAAATTACATAAATTTTGTTTTTCTATTGAAAAAGTGTTATTTGTGTGATATAATTTAAAGTGGTTGTTCGTTCTTAAAATAGCCGAAGAGGAGAAGCATCATGAAGATCGGTTTTGATAATGACAAATATCTGAAAATGCAATCGGAGCACATCAGAGAAAGGATTGCGAAGTTTGGCGGCAAGCTCTATCTTGAGTTTGGAGGCAAGCTTTTTGACGATTTCCACGCTTCTCGCGTACTCCCGGGATTTGCCCCCGACAGTAAGCTTCAAATGCTTCTTCAGCTAAGGGACAGAGCGGAAGTCGTTATTACCATCAATTCCTGCGATATTGAGAAAAATAAGGTCAGAGGCGACCTTGGAATAACTTACGATCTTGATGTCCTTCGCCTTATGGACGCTTTCAAAGAGGTAGGTCTTTATGTTGGCAGCGTTGTACTCACCAGATTTGAGTCTCAGCCTGCAGCGGTCGCTTTTAAGGAAAGACTTGAAAAGCTCGGTATAAAGGTCTATCGGCACTACACCATCGAGGGTTATCCCTCGGACATCGATAAAATTGTGAGCGAGGAAGGCTTTGGCAGAAACGAATATATCGAAACAGAAAGAGAGCTTGTTATTGTCACCGCCCCCGGTCCCGGAAGCGGAAAAATGGCAACCTGTCTCTCGCAGCTTTACCATGAAAACAAGAGGGGAATCAAGGCGGGATATTCAAAATTTGAAACCTTCCCCATCTGGAATCTCCCCCTTAAACACCCGGTAAACATCGCCTATGAAGCTGCAACCGCAGATCTCAGCGACGTAAATATGATCGACCCCTTCCACCTTGAAGCTTACGGAAAAACAGCGGTCAATTACAACCGCGATGTTGAGATCTTCCCCGTTCTTTCTTCAATGCTGGAGCAAATTCTCGGAGAATCGCCCTATAAATCCCCCACAGACATGGGAGTTAATATGGCGGGCAACTGCATAATCGACGATGAGATCACCTCAAAGGCGGCAAAAGCAGAAGTCATCAGACGCTACTATACCGCCCTTTGCGACAGAGCAAGAGGCAATGTTGATGACAGCCTTATATATAAAATGGAGCTTCTTATGAAGCAAGCCGGGCTTTCAAGCGATGACAGACCCGTGATCAAGGCGGCTCTTGCAAAAGCGGAGCTTACCGGCGGTCCCGCTGCATCAATGGAGCTTCCCGACGGCACTATCGTCACCGGAAAGACCTCTCCCCTCCTCGGTGCATCCTCTGCGCTTATGCTCAATGCCCTTAAACATCTTGCGGGCATCCCCGATGAGCTGGCTCTTATTTCTCACACCATAATCGAGCCTATTTCAAGGCTTAAGATAGGACATCTCGGAAACAGAAATCCTAGACTTCACATTGATGAGCTTCTCATTGCGCTCTCCATATGTGCCGTGACCTCACCGCAGGCAGAGCTTGCCATAAAACAGCTTGACAAGCTTCGCGGCTGTGATGCCCACTCAACAGTAATTTTGGCAGAAGATGATTTTAACACCTTTAAGAAGCTTGGTGTTAATTTGACCTGCGAACCGAGATATCAAAAAAAGAAACTCTATAATAAATAAAATATAAAAACGGAGGGTTGTCATTATGGCAAAGAAAAAAAGCACCTTCTGGAGTGATTTTAAGGAATTCATATCCAAAGGCAATGTAATCGACATGGCAGTCGGTGTTGTTATCGGCGGAGCATTCAAGGACATTGTAAATGCTCTTGTAAACAACATCATTATGCCCCTTGTTGGACTTCTCACAGGCGGCACGAGCGTTTCCGATCTAAAATACGTTATCAAGGAAGCCGTTCTTGACGCAGAAGGAGCCGTGATAGAGGCAGAAAATGCTATTCTTTACGGTGATTTCATTCAGAAGATCATTGATTTCCTTCTCATTGCATTCTGTATTTTCGTTGTACTTCGCATTATGATGAAGACAAAGGAAAAGCTCGAAGCTATGAGAAAGAAGGAAGAGGAAGCACCTGCTCCCGAAGCCCCCGCAGAGCCTGTTGAAACAACAGATGATATCCTCAAGGACATCAGAGAGCTGCTGAAAAAATAATCTTACTTAAAAAATGAGTCCAAGTCAATTATTTGACTTGGACTCGTTTGCTATACAAAGCACTCCCCAATGCGCAGGGAGTGCTTTTTCTTTATTCAAAATTTAAAATTTGCTTCTTAAACAATTAAGCGAAAGATACTTCCCACAGTGCCAAGTACTGTGCAAGAAGAACCGCATCCTTTGTATCAACAGAGCCATCGCCATTACAATCGGCAGCATCTTTATCAATGGAAACTTCCCATTCCGCCAGATACTGAGCAAGAAGAACTGCATCTTTAGTATTTATAAAGCCGTCTCCGTTAATATCGCCTCTTTTACCCGTAGCGGTTATTTTGATAGACACCGCTGCAAGGTTTTCAGCGAAGGAAACAACATCTCCGCTTTCATTCGTGATCAGGGTCTCATCATCAAAGTCCAAGCTTATTGCACCCTTTGCAGAAGCAGTGACACTTACCTTTACTGTAGCAATTTTTGTTTTCGATGAATTCTTTTTTTCAAGACCGCCAATAACAGAAAGCATCCAAATATCGTCAAAATCCGTAACATCAACGCCGCTTTCGGCTTTGACCTCGGTTATTTTGAGTCCTTTATTGTTTTTAGGCAACATTATGGCATATCCATCATATGTTCCGGACAAATAAACCGAATAGGAAAACGTTTCACCCGAAGAAACAGAACTTACAGCTGCTTCGGTATAAATAACGGCATCCTCAGCAGCAACGACAGTCACCATCGAAATAGGAAACGCCATTAACAACGCTAATATTGTTAAAAGTATTCTCTTCATTTATTAGCTATAGGTATTAGTTAAATGTTGCTTTCTTTCTGAAAATTGCATAGAGCTTAGAAACGTCGCCATAGCCAAATGTGCCGTCGCCGTTTATGTCTAAATCCACGCCTTCATCGGCAGTAGCCTTCTTACGGAAAATAGCATAAAGCTTTGAAACATCGCCGTAACCGAATGAACCGTCGCCGTTTATATCGCCCTTAACTGCAGTCTTTTCTTCGCCAACGGTAACAACACCGTTTACAAATACGGGGGCAAGCTCTGTTTCGCAGTCCTCACCGTAGAAAAGATCACCATCCACATCAGAAACGGTGAAAGTGTAGTCGCCGTCTGCAACGTCTGCTTTAACAGTGAACTCAAGCTCAACATCAAGCTCAAAAGGATTTGTCATTTCCTCAAGGTCAATTGAGAATATCTGAACAAAACCTGCAGACTGATCATATGTGGGATCATTAAAGTTGGTCTCACCATTAGCCATTACAACATTTGTAAGCTCAAACTTTGCGCTGTCAAAGCCAACACGGATACGCGCTGCCGCAAGAGTCTTGTCTGCAGTAAGCTTAAGGGTGAAGCTTTCGCCGGCAACAGCCTTAGCAGAACTCAAAGTAACAGTTACATTTTCAAGTGCTT
>CAYPKQ010000009.1:0-23967 GCA_964411355.1 uncultured Lachnospiraceae bacterium | reverse complement strand
AAGATGTTGCCCCAATCCTCGGGGTGTCGCTATTCCAATTGTTTTTTGAATTTAATAAACAGTAATTTATCGCCTGTTCGATAAATTACTGTTTATAGGAGCTGTCGGAGAAACAAATACAAAACGAAAGGGGCTAAGTCGCTTAGCCCCGTTTTTTTAGTATGAAAATCTTTACTTATAAACCTTATTGATTAGCGATATCAACCCGATTTCGGATATTTCCGGAAAGAAAAGCAGAGATATTTTCCGCCATTTCACCGAGAAGTCTCATTCTTGTTTCATATCCGCCCCAGGCAATATGTGGAGTCATGCAAACATTCGGCAGAGACAAAATCTCGTTATACGGATGAGAAGTTGGGAAGGGTTCTGCGGAATAAACATCGCATCCGAAGCCTCCGATTTTTCCGTTGGAAACCGCTTTTGCAACAGCTTCCTCGTCAAGGACCGCACCTCTTGCAACATTTATGAGGATAGCATTCTTTTTCATAAGTGATAGCTGTTTTTCGCCAATCATTTGACGGGTGCTGTCATTTAGAGGTGTATGTATCGAAATAATATCAGCCTCACGGCAGAGCGAATCGATATCCATACATTCGATATCCTCGGCAGGAGTTTTCTTGCAGGCGATAACACGGCAGCCGAATGCATCGGCAATTTTTGCAACCTTTCTGCCGATGTTTCCAAGCCCCACTATGCCCCAAGTTTTTCCGCAAAGCTCATGAAACTGAGGAGTAAGGCGGTTTGCAATTCCCGATGCGGTATAAGCACCGCTTGAAACATAAGAGGTATATTCGGGTAGGTGCATTATTATCTGAAGAGCCATAGCAACTGTGAGCTGTGCAACACATTCTGTTGAATATCCCGGCACATTTGCAACTGCTATTCCGTGCTCTCTGCAATATTTCGTGTCAATATTATCAAATCCCGTTGCCGCCTCGCAGACCAGCTTAAGATTTTTTGCTTTTACAAGGCTTTTTTCAAATAGCTTGTATTTGTTCTGCAAAATTATATGGGCATCCCCGGCTCTTTCTTCAAATTGCTCTTCTGTGGTGTTTTCATAAATTGTAACATCACCGAATCTATCGAAAATGCCATAATCAAGGTCATCACCGATAGAGGCGGCATCAAGAATAACTATTTTCAGCTTTTCCATAGAGTATCTCCATTAAAAATTAAAGGCGGTCTGGTCGGAGGGGGCAGAGGGCTGCTTTGAGATGGGAAAAGGAATCCCCAAATGCTCATAAGCCATTCTCGTTACAACTCTTCCGCGCGGTGTGCGGCTGAGATATCCAATCTGCATAAGATACGGTTCGTAAACATCCTCAAGCGTTATTGCTTCTTCTCCCACCGTTGCCGCAAGGGTTTCAAGACCCACAGGACCTCCGTCATAGAATTTAATTATGGTTTCAAGCATCTTTCTGTCGGTGTTGTCAAGTCCCAACTCGTCAATTTCAAGCTTTCCGAGGGCATAATTTGCAATTTTTGAGTCGATCTTTCCGCTTCCCTTGACTTGGGCGAAATCTCTCACTCTTTTCAGAAGTCTGTTAGCAATACGCGGTGTTCCTCTCGATCTTGAAGCAATCTCATATGCACCGTCATCGGTGATCTCCATTTCAAGAATGGATGCGCTTCTCTTAACTATCAAAGCAAGCTCATCGGGGGTGTAAAGCTCAAGCTTTAAGACAACGCCAAATCTGTCACGGAGTGGGGTCGAGAGCTGACCTGCTCTTGTGGTTGCGCCGATCAAGGTGAATTTCGGCAGATCAATGCGTATGCTTCTTGCGGCAGGACCTTTTCCGATTATAATGTCGAGGGCAAAATCCTCCATTGCGGGATAAAGTATCTCCTCAACATTTCTCGAAAGTCGGTGGATCTCATCAATGAAAAGAACATCGCCCTCATTCAGATTTGTGAGAAGTGCGGCAAGATCGCCCTGCTTTTCGATGGCGGGACCGCTTGTAACACGCATATTTACGCCCATTTCATTGGCGATTATTCCCGAAAGAGTGGTCTTTCCAAGACCCGGAGGACCATAGAGAAGCACATGATCAAGGGAATCTCCGCGCACTTTTGCTGCTTCGATATATATTTTCAGATTTTCCTTTGCCTTTTCCTGACCGATGTAGTCGCCAAGCTCCTTTGGACGCAAAGAATTTTCGCTGTCGGGGGAATTTTCGCCGTCCTCGGGGGAAACAGAGGTTGCCATAAGGCGATTTTCAAAATCAAATTCGTTATCCGAATCGAACATATAAAGCTCCTTTTATTTCATCAGTTTTTTCAGCGCAAGTCTGATAATATCTTCAAGCTCAAGGCCTGCGGTATCAATGGTTTTAAGAACAGACACCGCTTCGCTTCTTGAATATCCGAGAACAACCAGAGCATCCTGTGCCTCGGAAAGACGGTTTTTCGGTTCTTCCGCAGAGGTCATAGTCCGGTTTGAGCTTGCGCTCGAAATTGCGCTTGCATTTTCCTTTGAGAGCTTGTCCTTAAGCTCAAGGACGATCCTTGCGGCTGTTTTCGCACCCACACCGCTTGCCTTTGAAAGTGTTTTCGTGTCCTCTGAGCAAACTGCAAGGGCGAATTTTTCGGGCGTGAGCAAAGTGAGGATCGCCATTGCCGCCTTTGGACCTACGCCCGAAACCGATATGAGCAGCTTGAATGCCGCAAGCTCCTCGGAGGAATAAAATCCGAAAAGCTCCATATCATCCTCACGCACCGCAAGATAGGTATATAGCCTAACCGTGGGGGCTTCGGATGCATTGAACTTGGGGGCGGGGAGAGAATCGTGGGTAGTTCCGCTGACAGTCAGCTTGTATCCAACACCGCCTGCGTCTATAACGGCAATGTTGCTCTCAAGTACAGTCAGATTTCCACTGATATAATAATACATTATTTTTTCCTCTTTTTCTTGTTTTTCTTGCTGTTTGTTTGCTTCTTGTTTTGAGGTTTTTGGGGTTCTTCAGCAGCTTCCGATTCCTTTTCTTCCGGCTGTTCTTCTATTGCTTCCGCTTCTTTTTCTTCGGGAGGCTCTTCTTCGTTTTTTTCTTGTTCTTTTGTATCCTCAACTGTGATCTCTGTAACATCAATGCCGGGGATAACCTCTTCTTCTTCGTCACCGCTTGTCAAAGCTGCTTTTTTTGCCTTTGCCTTCTTATCAATTTTAGCAACAAGGTCGATAAGGCAAAGAAGAAGGAATATAAGCGTACAAACGATGCTGCAAGCTGCACCGAGAACAAATTCCTTTGGCATATAACGCATTTCGAGGGTATGCTCGCCCTCATTTTCAATGTTGAATGTAATAAGAGCATTCAGCGTCTTTGAATATTCGATCTTCTCACCGTCAAGGTAGATGTTCCAGCCCTCGTCGTAGGGAATAGTGGTGAGGATAGTTTGAGCCGCCTTTGTAGTCTTTATAGTGCCGTTAAAATGGCTTTCCGTATATTCCCCGATATCATATTGGGTTTCCGAAAGCTTTCCGATAGCGTATCTGAAGGCATCCATATCGAGATAATAGAGCATGGGAACATCTGTCATAACATATATCTCATTTTGAGCAACGGTAAGTCCGATCCTCATGGAATCGCCCTCTGTAAAGCTTGTTCCAACTGTGACTATTCTTGAAGTCTCATTTCCGTAGAAGGTATCCATGGGAATTCCGTCAACCTTCAGCTTTACCTCGCGTGGATAGTCGCTGGGGAGATAGAAATAGTATTCAACATCAGATTTCGGAACGTCAAAATAATAGTTGATTATTGCATCTGTTGCGGTGTTCTGCGGAGCGTATTTATAATGTCCCGAGATATAGGTTTCGTCCATGTTGTAGAGGTTATAATCGCTGTATTCAACAGGTACGAAAAGGGTAACCTCCTCGCCTATCATGGCACTGACAAGCGCATTGAGCTGAAGGGGCGGCGTTTTTTCCTTTTCCATATCAACAGAGAGCGTTGCATCGTCAACTCCGTATGCAATAGAGAGCGCATATGGGTTGAGATATGCCGTGTAACTGTCGTCCTCAAGCTTGTATGCCTCTTCATAATATCTGTCCCAGCTATCCTGAGAAATGATATATTTTATGCCAAGCAGTGAATCATTTACGGGATTTCCGCCAAGATATTTTGACCAATGGGATTTCGAAGCATATCCCATTCTGTTGAGGAATCTTATGGTTTCTTTGTTGAGGGTCGATGTGGAATTTGAAAGTCCTCTGATGCCAAGAGCCATATTGTCGTTGGTCTTTCTGTGCTTCGTTTTCTCAAAACGGTAGAAGGAGGTGTCATTTTCCTTTATCTCTTCAACAATGGGGCGAAGACCCGATATGAAATTGTTATATGAGCTGTATTTTGAATAGTAAACATCATCATGAAGATCAAGGCAGTTTGAAAGACCGTTGCAGAAGGTTTCAAGGCATATGAAAATTACAAGGATAAGTGTAACCTTTTCCTTCAGATGCTCCTTTTTATCAGACAAAGCAGAACGAGAGTAAGACCCACAAAGAAGAGCGAAAGCCATATGCCCTCAAAATCCTTCATGTTTTCGTATTCCAGCTTCTGGACTAAAATAAGGAAGAACGAAAGGGCGGCGGCGATGCCGACAAAGAATTTTGATGTGACGCTCTCAATTGCGGAAAAGCCTTTGCTTGCCAGTGCCAAAAGGAAGAAGCAAAGCATAAAGCTGTATCTGTAATTGAGCCAGTTGGGACGCTGGAAGCCGTGCCACACAAGGTCTGTGGTGCTCATACAGAAGCTGAGCACGAAGAAGAGAATAAAGCAAGCTGCAAGTATCTTTTCCTTTGCCGAAAATTTCTTTGAAACAAAGAATACGGGAACGAGGAAAAGGGTAATAACGCCGCAATAAAGGAAGGGCCAACCCTCCGGGCGCACGGTATCGTAGGAGCCGGGGAAAAATTTGGTCAGAAGGTCGAGAAAATCAAGCTTGACAGACGGTAAAAAGCTTGGATTTGAGAAATCGCTTTTACCAAACTGAAGCGAATAATAAGCTGTAAGGATTATTATCATCGCCATTCCGCAAGCAAGGGCCGAATAGAGTACGGTTCTTGAAAGCGAAGCGATGAAATGACATTTTTCCTTTAAGGGATTATTGTCTTTGCAGGCAAAATAGTAGTAGAAGAAATATGCGGCAACGAAAATGCAGACCATATATCCGATATAGAAATTGCTGAAAATCGAAAGGGCAAGGAACAGGGTGAACATTTTGTATTTTTTGTTCTTTATCAGCTCTTCGATTCCGAGAGCCACCAAGGGAAGCCACATAACGCAGTCTATCCACATGGTGTTATGCTGCTGAACGATGCAGTAAGCGGAAAGGGCATAGAGCATCGAGAAGCATATTACCGAAACTTTGTTTAATTTTTCGCTTGTTTTATGCAGATAATAGCCGAATGTAAGACCGCAGCCGCCTGTTTTCAGCAGGAAAAGCACAAGCAGTGCTTCAAGCATTCTCTCCTGTGGGAAAAGGCAGACCAGATATGAAAGAGGACTTGCGATGTAATAGGCATAAATTCCCATAAATTCTCCGCCGAGCGCGCGGGAGAAGGAATAAAGGAGGCTTGCATCTCCGCGAACGAAATTGCGCAGAGCCTCAAAGAAATAAACATACTGACCGTTAAGGTCGAGAACGAGCACCGAGCCGTCGCCAAAAGGATGTATCTCTCTTGAAAGGTAAATGAGATACATAATGACAACCGGCAAAATAAAGCAAAGTGAAAGATAGAGATATGGGCTTTTAAGAATTTTCAAAAGCCAATTCGGTGCAGTTCTTTTTTTCTTTATTTCAATTTGCTCATCAGTATTTTCTTCACATGAGAGGGCAACCGTAACCTCTTCGCTTACCTCTTCAAGCTGTTTTATTTCATTATCCATCATTTTCTTCTCCTTTTATGAGCTTTTTAACAGATTTTTCGAGCTTTATGCGGTCAAGAACCATATCTCTGCCGCAGCCCTCGCAAACGATACGAATATCACTTCCAACACGAAGTATTTTAAAAAGCTTGCAGCCGCAAGGGTGGTTCTTTTTAAGCTCTACTGTATCACCAACAGAAAATTTAAGTATATTCGGCTTCATTTTGTCCTCCGAAAATGGCAATATACACTAATTATAACACAAACTGAATAATTTGTAAACTATATAAGCCAAAATTTTGCTTAATAACTACGAATTTAATATAATTAGTCTTTAAAACGATTGACTTTAACTCTATTTTGTGCTATAATATAAGTTGGCAAATTGTTTTGGAGGTGTAAAATGGTAATTCTGGGAATCGACCCCGGGCTTGCGATCGTGGGTTGGGGAGTGGTTGAATATAAAAACTCAAAATTCAAAACACTCGGCTATGGTTCAATTACAACTCCAAAGGAAATGAATACTCAGCGGCGCCTTAAAAAGATATATGATGATATGGCGGAGATAATCAAAAAATACCGTCCCGAGCAGGTGGCAATTGAGGAGCTTTTCTTCAATACCAACACCACAACGGGAATAAGGGTAAGCGAGGCGAGAGGGGTAATTCTTCTCATATGCGAGCAGGCTCATATGGGAATTTTTGAATATACACCTCTGCAGGTAAAACAAGCTGTTGTGGGCTACGGCAGAGCCGAAAAAAAGCAGGTCATAACCATGGTCACGATGCTTTTGGGGCTTGCCGCACCGCCAAAGCCGGATGATACTGCAGATGCGCTTGCAATTGCGATCTGTCACGGGCACAGCGGTGCTTCAAGGCTTGCGGAATATTATAACAAATAAGGGGTTTAGGCATATATGTGGTGTTCCGAAAATTGGAAGGATTATGAGCTTCTCGATACATCTGACGGAGAGAGGCTTGAGCGATGGGGAAAATATATACTCATCAGACCCGATCCCCAGATAATCTGGAAAGGCGCTAAAAATCATCCTGCATGGAAAAATGCCGATGGAATATACCGCCGTTCAAGTAATGGCGGCGGCGGATGGATAAAGAACAAAATGAGTGAGCAGTGGAATATAAAATACGGTGAGCTTGGCTTTGTTCTTCGTCCCATGGGCTTCAAGCATACGGGGCTTTTCCCGGAGCAGGCGGCAAATTGGGATTGGTTTTCTTCGCTGATAAAAAATGCCGGCAGACCCATAAAGGTGCTTAATCTTTTTGCATACACAGGAGGCGCAACTGCTGCCGCTGCAAAGGCTGGAGCGGCTGTTTGTCATGTTGATGCGGCAAAGGGAATGGTAGCTCAGGCAAAGGAAAATGCAAAGCTTTCCGGACTTGAGGATGCGCCCATCAGATATATCGTTGACGATTGCAAAAAGTTTGTTGAGCGTGAGATAAGACGCGGAAATAAATATGACGGCATCATAATGGATCCTCCCTCATATGGAAGAGGTCCCGGCGGTGAGGTCTGGAAGATAGAGGACAGCGTTGACGAATTTGTTTCTCTCGTTTCGCACGTTCTCTCGGATAAGCCTTTGTTTTTCCTTATCAACTCTTATACTACGGGGCTTTCACCATTGACTATGAAATATATAATAGATATGCGTGTTGCTGATAAATTCGGCGGCAGAACCGATGTTGGTGAGTTGGGACTTAAGGTTACACAAACGGGCGGATTTTTGCCCTGCGGAGCAAGCGCAAGGTGGCAGTCGGACGGAGCGGACGAAAAATAATGGATGAAATCGAAATGAACGAATTTTTTATAAAAACAGAAAACCTTTATGCGTCCTATGAAGAGGACGATGGAAAAAAGCTGCAGGTTCTCTGCGGCGTATCTCTCGGTATAAAGAAAGGGGAATATGTTGCAGTTCTCGGACATACCGGTTCGGGAAAATCCACCTTTGCAAAGCTCCTCAATATGATTCTCACTCCCGATTCGGGTAAGATCTTTATTGACGGAGTGGATATAACAAGCGACGAGATGACAGAAAAGGATGTTTACGATATCAGAAGAAAGGTCGGAATGGTCTTTCAGAATCCCGATAATCAGCTTGTTGCAACCATAGTTGAGGAGGATGTTGCTTTTGGTCCCGAAAACCTCGGAATACCCTCGGATGAGATAAGAAAAAGAGTCGATGAAGCTCTCAGTGTCGTGGGAATGAGCGAATATGCAAAGCATGAGCCTCATAGACTTTCGGGCGGTCAGAAGCAGAGAGTTGCAATCGCAGGAATAATCGCAATGATGCCCGATTGCATGATTTTTGATGAATCGACCGCAATGCTTGACCCCATCGGACGCCGTGAGGTCATGGAGACCATCGATATGCTCAGATGCGAAAAGGGAATAACGGTAATAAATATCACCCATCATATGAATGAGGCGGTGAGAGCAGACAGAGTTATTGTTCTCAATGACGGAAAAGTGTATATGGACGGAACACCGGAGGAGATATTCGGAGAGCCTTACAAGCTTGAGCTTGCGGGGCTTGAGGTTCCCCAGTGTACGGCACTTATCCGGGAGCTTCGCCGCAGGGGATATAAGCTGGAGGGCGAATGTACAACTCCCGAAAAATGCGCATCTCTTTTGGCAGACCTTATAGGAGGCGGTACTAATGGCTGAAATAAAACTTCAAAATGTTTCCTATGTGTATAGCGAGGGAACACCTTATGAGATAAGTGCTCTTGATGACATAAATGTATGCATTAAAAGCGGCTCTGTGACGGGAATAATAGGTCATACCGGCTCGGGAAAATCCACTCTTGTTCAAATGCTCAATGGACTTGTGAAGCCCTCCGAGGGCAAAGTCCTTCTTGATGGTGAGGATATCTGGGAAAAGCCAAAGGAGATCGGAAAAATCAGATCAAGAGTCGGACTCGTTATGCAGTATCCCGAATATCAGCTTTTTGAGGAGACAATAAGAGCGGATATAGCTTTCGGACCCAAGAATATGGGAATAGATGAAAAAGAGATAGAAGAAAGAGTGCTGGAGGCGGCGGATTTTGTTGGGCTTTCTCACGATCTTCTTGATAAATCCCCCTTTGATCTTTCGGGCGGTCAGAAAAGAAGAGCTGCCATTGCGGGGATAATCGCAATGCGCCCCGAGGTGCTTGTCCTTGACGAGCCTGCGGCAGGTCTTGACCCGTCGGGCAGGGAAATGATAATGAAAAGCATCATGAGTTATAAGAAAAGAACGGGTGCTACCATCGTTATCGTCAGCCACAGCATGGAGGACATGGCAAAATACTGCGACGAGCTTATTGTGCTTGCTGCTGGAAAGCTTCTTATGTCGGGCGGGAAGGAAGAGGTCTTTGGCAGAAGCGAAGAGCTTACCGCAGTGGGGCTTGACGTTCCTCAAATAACTAAGATGATGAATCTGCTTTCAAAAATGGGAATAAAGGTGTCGGCTTCGGTCTATACCGTTGACGATGCATTGAATGAAATATATAAACTTCTTTAAGATTGGAAAAAAATGAAAAACATTTCTCTTGGACAGTATTACCCCGCAGACTCGGCAGTGCATAGAGCAGATCCGAGAATGAAGCTCATTCTTTCGCTTCTCTATATAATCTGCTCATTTCTCTGCAGTAATATTTTAAGCTTTTTGCTTTTGCTTCTCTCGGCAATTTTGCTGATACTTGTCAGCAGAATACCCATTGGACTTATAATGAGGTCAATAAAGCCGATACTTTTTATACTTGCGTTTACGGTCGTTATAAATATTTTCTGGACAAGCGGCGAAACCCTGCTTTTTGAATGGCACTTTATCCATATTTATTTTGAGGGCGTGATGAATGCGGTATTTATGGTGCTTCGCATCTTTGTGCTTATAGTGGGGGCAAGCCTTTTCCTTACCTATACCACAACTCCCATAGCATTGACGGATGCCATCGAACAGCTTTTTGCACCGCTGAAGAAGATAAAAGTGCCGGTTCACGAATTTGCGATGATGATGACCATAGCACTCCGCTTTATACCGACTCTCATTGACGAAACCGACAAAATTATGTCTGCTCAAAAGGCGAGAGGTGCGGATTTCACAAGCGGAAGCCTTATAAAGCGCGCAAAGGCACTGATACCGATACTCATTCCGCTTTTTGTCTCGTCCTTCAGACGTGCCGATGAGCTTGCAACGGCAATGGAATGCCGTTGCTACCACGGCGGAGACGGAAGAACAAGGATGAGTATTCTGCATTACAGAGCTTCGGATTTCCTTTGGCTCATCATTATGATAGCCTTCGGGGCTTCGCTTATAGCACTTAATATTTTGGATATAGGATATTCGATGTGATATGAAGATATTTATCAAGGTAAAATATCTGGGCAGCGCATATTCCGGCTATCAGGTGCAAAAAAATGCACCTACCGTGCAGGGGGAGCTTTGCCGTGCCGCCGAAAAGCTTTTCGGCTTTGAATGTGATATCACGGGCTGCAGCCGAACGGATAGCGGAGTTCATGCGAATATGTTTTGCGCAACTATCGTAAGACATGGTGAAAGCGGCATAGAAACCACTCTTCCCATGGATAGACTTCCGAGAGCAATAAATGCTTTTTTGCCGGGAGATATTGCGGTTTACGAATCTGAATGGGTAAATGAGGATTTTCACGCAAGGCACGATGTGGAGTATAAGGAATATATTTATAAGATAAGATGCTCACACGAGAGAGATCCTTTTCTCTCGGACAGATGCTGGCATTATCCTAGGGAGATAGATGACATCGCCCTTGAAAGGATGAAAAAAGCCGCAAAGCATTTTGAGGGGACTCATGATTTTTCCGCATATATGGCGCAGGGGTCTCCCGTCATAAGTACGGTGCGAACGGTATTCTATACCGACGTTTCAAGAGATGGCGAAAATATCATTTTCAAGGTTGCGGGGGATGGTTTCCTTTACAACATGGTAAGGATAATGACGGGAACTCTTGTTTCGGTGGCTGTGGGAAAAATTTCACCCGAAGAGATTCCCGAGATCACCGAAAGCTGTGACAGAACAAGAGCGGGAATGACCGCACCGCCGGAAGGGCTATATCTGAATTTTGTAAAATACCGATGAAAGGAGAGGCGAGATGGCAGAGAGATATAATAGGGAAAAAATGAAAGACCATTATTCCGAGAAGAATGAAATAAGAATAAGCGACGATGAGATGACCGATGCTTCTTATGCGGGAAATCCCTATTATGACGGAGTTGCGAGAATCTATAGTGCGGCTCGCTATGCTTTGCTGATTTTTCTCGTTGTATTCATCCTTATTGCGGCTCTCAGAAGTCCCGAAAGCATTTCATATGACAATCTGATGTTCCTTTTAAAGGACCTTGGAAGCGTTCATGATGCATCAAATGTGGAATTTGGCAACGTGACATATAATCCCGATACGACTTTGTCTTTTTCGGGCTTCAGACGAAATCTTGCAATAGCCACATCCGGCGGACTTCGTATTTATGAGGGTGACGGCTCGCTCATCTTTGAGGGAAAGGATAAATTTTCGAATCCGCATATTGAAAATTCAAACAGATATCTGCTTCTTTACGATTTCGGCGGCAATTCCTTTGCCCTTTATAATTCCTTTGCAAGAATTTATACCGAAAAGACCGATTATGAGATAACGGGTGCGGATATTTCGGATAGCGGAATGTTTGCCCTGGTTACAAAGACCAAGGAATATAATTCTGCCGTGATGCTGTATAACAAAAACTGTAAGCTGAAAAACCGTTATCTTTCCGAGGACAGAGTTATTGACGTTTCGATAAGCGGTGATGGAAGCAGAATATGTATTCTGACCTTTGATGCCGAAAATGCTTCCTTTGTAACGAAAATAAAGATATCAAAGCCGGGGGAGGATCAGCCGATAACAACACTTTCGCTTTATGATGCTTTTCCTCTTTCATGTGAATATACATCCGACGGAAATTTGACTGTTTTTTGCGATAAGGCACTCTATTTTTATGATGCCGACGGTAACCTTCTGGGAAGCTATGCACCAAGCGGTGAAATAGAGGCAGCAAAGCTTACGAATGAAGGCACCGTTATAGCTCTGCCTAAAAATGCCGTTACCACAAGTAGTACGGTCATTTTGCTTGATACGAAAGGTAATGTTGCTTATTCGGGAGATTTTGAGGGGAAAATAACCTTGCTTGATTATAAGGACGGTAAGGTATTTACCCTTGCGGGAAATATTCTGACGGCAACCGATATAAAAAGTCTTTCGCGCAAAAGTCGAAAGGCAAGTGCAAGCGGAAAAAGCATGATAGTTTATTCGGGACAGGATGTTATGATATGCTCAGGTTCTTATGCTGAATATTTTGATTTTTCCGAGGATGGAGAATAAATATGTATTTTATACTTGATGTTGTAGCAATAATAATTTTTCTGCTGACAGTTATTTCATGCCGCAGAAAAGGTTTTTTTAGGTCATTTTTCGGACTAATAAAGGTGATCCTTGCGCTTGTTGTGGCATATACTTTCATGCCGACTGTTGCGTATTTTTACAGAACAAGCTTTGTTGAGAGACTGGTGTCGAGAAATGTTGCGGAAAGAATAAATGTCCTTGCGCAAAAAACAGCAGACGGACTTAATCTAAATAAGCTTTTTGCAGATATGCCCTCGGAATTCTCGGATATTCTCAGCAGATACGGAGCAGATGGCAAGAAGCTTGCAGAACGCTTCGGAGCGATAGAGGATGCGGCACTTGACAGCGTAAACGACCTTGCAAGCTCAATTACTTCAAAAGTTGTGCACGGTATCTCCGATACACTTGCTTTTGCAACTCTTTTTATAGCTTCTCTTATCATTCTTACCGTTGTTATCTGGCTTATGGGTATGATATTGAAGCTTCCCGTGCTTTCCGGCATTGATAAGGGACTTGGATTTATTTTCGGACTTATTTCGGGAATCCTTCTCGTATGGATATATTCAAATCTTATTACCTATGCTGTGGAGACAATTGAAATCTTAAAGCCGGGGATTCTCGGTCAGAATGTTATTGACAACACATTTATAGTTAAATATATCAGCGAAAATTATATGTTTGGATTTGCCAAAGGAGGAATTTCTTAAAAAATGGTAGCTCGTTGTTCCAGATGTCAGAAGAGAATGGCTGTGGTTTTTGCCACCACAAATGAAAACGGTGAGAGCAAAAGCCGCGGATATTGTATAAAATGTGCCAAGGAGATCGGAATACCGATCGATAATATGCTTGGCGGAGTTCTGGGAAAATTCGGACTTGACCCGGAACAGCTTGAAGAGATGGAGGAGGGAATGACTCAACTCATTGAGAGCGAGGAGTTCGACCCCGAAAATATTGACGGAGGAGCCCCCGCCATCGATTTTCATAAGCTTATGGGGAATCAGGGAAATGTCAGTGGACAACTTCCGCCGAAAAAACAGCAAAATGCTAAAAATGCTTCCGAAAAAAAGAGAAAATTTCTTGATACCTATTGCAGAAATCTCACCGAAAAGGCAAAGCGCGGTGAGCTTGACAGAATAATCGGCAGGGAAAGAGAGCTTGCCAGAGTTATTCAGATCCTTTGCCGCCGTCAGAAGAATAATCCTTGCCTTATAGGTGAGCCCGGTGTCGGTAAAACTGCAATTGCAGAGGCTCTTGCGCAGAAAATTGCGGCAAACGATGTGCCTTACAAGCTGAAGGATCATCAGGTGTATCTTGTTGACCTTACGGCTCTTGTTGCGGGAACGCAGTTCAGAGGACAGTTTGAGCAGAGAATGCAGGGACTTATAAATGAGGTAAGAGAAGCGGGAAACGTTATTCTCGTTATAGACGAGGTTCATAATATCGTAGGCTCGGGAGATGCCGAGGGAAGCATGAATGCGGCAAATATCATGAAGCCTGCGCTCTCAAGGGGCGAAATTCAAGTTATCGGTGCAACAACTCTTCGTGAATACAGAAAATATATCGAAAAGGATTCTGCACTTGAAAGACGTTTCCAGCCCGTTACTGTAAACGAGCCATCCATTGAGGAAAGCATCAAGATGCTTGAAGGGATCAAGCATTATTATGAGGATTTCCACAGAATAAAGGTTCCATCCTCTGTTCTCGATAAGGCTGTCAAAATGAGTGAGAGATATATCACCGACAGATACCTTCCCGATAAGGCTATCGACCTTCTTGACGAAGCGGCTGCAAATCTTTCTCTTAACACAGCAGAGATAAACGAAAGCTATGAAATAAGAGATAAACTCCTTTCCGTTAAGGCTGAAAGAGAAAAATGTGAGGCTGAAAATGCAGAGGGAGAGGAAGCGGAAACGAAGAAATATGAGCTTATCGCAAAATATAAATCCGAGGAGATGCGACTCTCGGAAAGACTTGGCGAGATCGAGCCTAAATGTCAGAATGTTACGCTTACAGTGGAGGATCTTGCTTCCGTAATTGAAATTTGGACGGGTATTCCCGCAACGAATATTACCGAAAATGAGTTTGAGAAGATCGATAAGCTTGAAGAGAGACTGAAGGCTCGTATTATCGGTCAGGACAAGGCGGTTGAAGCCGTTTCGAGAGCTATAAAGCGTTCAAGAGCGGGTATTTCATATAAAAAGAAGCCGGTTTCCTTCATTTTTGCTGGGCCCACAGGCGTTGGAAAAACAGAGCTTGTAAAAACTCTTGCCGCCGATCTTTTTAATTCCCCCGAAACTCTTATCCGTCTTGATATGTCGGAATTTATGGAGAAGCATTCTGTTTCGAGAATAATAGGAGCGCCTCCCGGCTATGTGGGCTATGACGAGGCGGGACAGCTTACCGAAAAGATCAGACGTAAGCCCTATTCCGTGGTTCTCTTTGACGAGATCGAAAAGGCGCATCCCGATGTGCTCAATATACTTCTTCAGATTCTTGATGACGGAAGAATTACCGATGCCCACGGAAAAATCGTCAATTTTGAAAATACCGTTATTGTTATGACCACCAATGCAGGCTCGGATAAGAATACCTCGTCTGCAGGCTTCTCCGCAAGCAGCGAGACAGTGGCAGAAGCAAAGACTGAAAAAGCTCTTGGGGGCTTCCTCCGCCCCGAATTTATAAACAGAGTTGATGAGATCATCACATTCCGTTCTCTTGACAAGAAGGATTTTGCAAGTATAGCAAAAATTATGATAGGCGAGCTTGCTTCGGTTCTTTCGGAGAAGGATATTGTGCTTACTTGTGATGATGCCGCACTCACTTTTATTGCGGAAAAATCATATTCCGCCAAATTCGGTGCAAGAAATATGAGAAGATTTATTCAGACAGAGATCGAAGATAAGCTGGCAGAGCTTATTATTTCGGATTATAACCGCAGCTTCTCGGAGGCTGTTATATCGGCAGATGGCGACAAGCTAAAAATAAGCTGCAAATAATTTGTAAAGGAGGTCGGGATCATGAACGAGAGATGGTATTCTCTTTCGATTTCGGATATAGAGAAAAAACTCAATACCAATGTCTCTGCAGGTCTTGACCTTAAAGAAGCAGAGCGAAGAAGAAGGCGCGGCGAGGGAGGCTCTGTTTACAGCAGTGCACAACAGAGCGTTCTTCAGCACATAACCAAAATAGCAACCGATATAACCTTTATCCTTTTTGTTATTGCCGCACTTATCAGTGCATTTCTTGACGACGGAAGGCGCGCCGGGGTTGCTCTTGGGCTTGCACTATTTGCCTTTGCCGCATCTGCCGTTGGCTATCTGCTCTCAAAAAGATGCTTTGAAGCGGGTACTGAGCTTTCATATCCCAGGACAAAGGTAATAAGAGGTGGAAGAGTATATATCATAGACCATGATCTTGTGGTAAACGGTGATGTTATCCTTCTTGAAAAGGGCGATATCGTTCCTTGCGATTGCAGACTTGTAACTTCTTCCGGAATGCGTGCGGTAGAATTTCTCGGAAAGATTGCAGGCAAGGAAAAAAGGGGACTTAATGAAAAGGACGCTGCATTTATTTGCCGCCCCGAAAATAAACCGAATGTTTCAGAGCAGAAAAATATGCTCGTTGCATCCTCTGTTATCGTTTCGGGAAGCGGCAGAGCTGTAGCTGTAAGATGCGGAAGAAAAACCTTCCTTTCTCTCCTTTTGGGTGAGCTTGATATCGTTCCCGAAAGAAAAAAAGAAATAAAGCTTCTTTCGGAGCTTTCAAGGCTCTTATCCAAGGTAAATCTTGCGCTTGTGATCTCTGCGGTGCCATTTGTTATTATTGCAATGCTTACCGGAAAAGGAGAGCTTGGGCTTTTTGATGTTCTTATTTCCATGCTTGCGCTTGCAGTAAGTCTCGGAAGTGAGATAATAAGCGCTCTTACATATATTTTCCCATCTGCTGCAATGAAAAAATGCGATACAAGCAAAAATGATGCTCAAATAAAATTCCCCCATGTTATTCAGGAGCTTAATTACATAGATTCTGTTCTTGTTGTGGGAAATGAAGCACTTTGCGACAGTGACAAAAGCGTTGAAAGCGTTTTTGCCTCCAATAATTTTTATGACGGAAAAAGCCCGGCAGGTGAAGAAAATCAGGCCTTTAACTGCTTTCTCGACCTTGCTGTTCTCGGAACGGCTCATTATCTTGAAGCGGGCATCGGAAATATTTTCGAAGGTTCCGAAAATGAGATACTTTGCGCGGCGGCAATTGCAAAATTTGCCGAGAGCTGCGGAATAAGCCGAAGCGTTCTTGAGGAAAAATATAAAAGAGTTGAGTTTTCTCCTGCGGGCGTTACAGGGTATGATACTACCCTTATAAGCGACGGAGAGGAATATCGGGTTATCTGTACCTCGGATAATGCATCGCTGCTTGCGCTTTGCGATTATATCAGAACTCCCGAAGGCGCAATTTCACTTGATGAAGACAAAAAATCCGATATTATACGAGCTTGCACGCAGCTTTCAAAAAAATCAAAGAGTGTTACTCTCGTTGCTTCAAGAATGAGCCCCATAGCAAGGCTTGAGCGACTTGGACTTGTTCAGAATCAGCTTATTCTTGAGGGATATATAGTGTACTCCGATCCTTACCACGAAGATCTGGCAGAAAGGATCGAGGAGATGCGTGAGGCGGACATAACATTTTATTATGCCGCAGAGGAGTGTGCCGATTCTGTAATTACGGCTTTCAATATCGGTGCTGTAAAGAGTAAGCACGAAATTGCATATGCCTCGGCTTTCAGAAGGGCAGGCAAGAGCATACTGACAGATTTTGGTCGGTATAGGGCTTACCTGGGCTTTGGTGAGCGGGAGCTTGAAGCACTTGTAAAAGAAATCAGAGGTGATGACGGAACCCTTGCTGTAATTGCATCCGAAACCGATCATCTTTCGCTTCTCAATCGTGCAAATATTGCCGTTACAACGGCAGATAAATATGAAAAGCGCACGGCACTTGACACCATTAGAGAAAGCTCCGAGATAATGAGGAAAAATGCGGATATTCTTATTCCCTTTGCAAGGAAAAGGAGTGGAGGATTTGAAGCTTTTTGCGGTACTGTTCTTCAGTCTAAAAGTGCTTGCATAGGACTTGGCAGATTTTTGCGGTATCTCGCTTTTTCATCTGCGCTGAAGCTGATGCTGACCCTTCTTCCTCTTTTTGTGGGAAAAATGATTTTAAGTGCCGCACAGCTTATGTTCCTATTTGTTCTTGTGGATATTCCCGCAATGATATGCCTTGCACTTTCCACACATACAAGCAGCCTCGGAGACAGAATTGAAGACGTTGAAACGCTTGTTGCATCTCCTTTCAAAAAGCTGATGAAATATCTTGTTTCGGGGGCGGCTCTCGGTGCTGTTATGCTGATGCTTTCGGCTGTTTTCGGTTCGACGGGAACTGTTTCAAGTGAGCATCTTTCAACATTTGCTTTTGTGGCTTCTGTTCTTTCACATATCTTTGCGCTTTTCATAATCGCAAGACGGGATGAGGGAAGATTTAAAAAGATATTTATATCGGTGATGCTTATAGCAGCGGTCGCATTTTTATTGCTTGCCCTTTCATTCCCGACGGTGGGTGCTTTCATTGGTCTAAGCTATCCCGGATGGCAGGTATGCTCTGCATCTGTTCTTGTTTCTGTTATCGGTTATGTGATTTTGCTTGTGACCGATAGGTACATATAAAAAATGCCTTCATATAATGTTTATATGGAGGTGTTTTTTTATGGCTATAACCGATCTTGAGTCTTTGGGTGAGAAAAGTGTGATCAATTTGTGCGATGGCAGAGACCTTGGATATGTGTGCGATATCAGATTTTCAACGGAAGATGGGAAAATATGCGCTCTCGTTGTTCCCAAGTGCTGTGGGTTCTTTACCATGGGAAAATGTGAAAGCCTAATAATCCCATGGGAAAAGGTCGAGTGCATTGGGGAGGACACCGTGCTTGTGAGAATAAACGAAAACGAGTGTAAAAGACATTGCGATGAAAGGGAAAAAAGAAAAAAACGCTTTTTTTGATGTAAATTATTTTAATAGATGTAAATCATATTTTTGCGAGAAGGAAAAATTTTTTACAGCAGAAATGTTAAAAAAATGTAAATATTTTTCTTTGCTGTTGACAAACGGGGAATATAATGTTAAAATATCTTGTATTGCGCACATTTGTGACGCAAAATAAATAATACACACACAGAGAGCTTGACCGCTGTCGGTGCCGTATGGCTTTTGGCGAGGTGCCTCTGTGGTGGAAAAACCGAAGGAGGACATTAAAATGTCTGTAATCTCAATTAAGCAGCTCCTCGAAGCTGGCGTCCATTTTGGACATCACACAAGAAGATGGAACCCTAAGATGGCAGAGTACATCTTCACAGAAAGAAACGGTATCTACATCATCGACCTTCAGAAAACTGTTAAGAAGTTTGAAGAAGCTTACATGTTCATCAGAGACATCGCCGCTCAGAACGGCACAGTTCTCTTCGTAGGTACAAAGAAGCAGGCCGCAGAAGCTATCAAGGAAGAAGCAACAAGATGCGGTATGTACTATGTAAACGTTCGTTGGCCCGGCGGAATGATGACAAACTTCAAGACTATCAAGAAGTCCATCGCTCGTCTTAACAGCCTCGAAAAGATGCAGGAAGACGGAACATTCGATCTTCTCCCCAAGAAGGAAGTTGCAGGAATGCAGAAGGAAATGTTCGATCTTGAGAAGAGCTACGGCGGTATCAAGACAATGGAGCAGCTCCCCAGCGCAATTTTCGTAGTTGACCCCAGAAAAGAGAAGAATGCAATTCTCGAAGCAAAGAAGCTCGGTATCCCCGTTGTTGCTATCGTTGATACAAACTGTGATCCCGACGATGCTGATTACGTAATCCCCGGTAATGATGACGCTATCCGCGCTATCAAGCTCATCTCTTCCGTACTTGCAGATGCTGTTATCGAAGGCAAGCAGGGCGAAGAAATGGCAACAGAGGAAGCTGACATCGAAGCTGCTGTAGAAGAAAAGGAAGCAGCAGAGGACGCTGAATAATTTTAAACCTTAAAAACTACTCAATTATTAGATATTGGAGGAAAATAAAATGGCACAGATCACAGCAAAAGACGTTGCAGCTCTCCGTGCAAAGACCGGTCTTGGTATGATGGACTGCAAGAAGGCACTTGTTGAGGCTGACGGTGACGTTGAGGCAGCTGTAAAGATCCTTCGCGAAAAGGGTCTCGCAACCGCTGCAAAGAAGGAAAGCAGAATCGCCGCTGAGGGCGTTGTTGATATCATGGTAGAGGGCAAGAATGCCGCTATGATCGAGGTTAATGCAGAGACAGACTTTGTTGCAAAGAATGCAACATTCCAAGAGTTTGTTAAGGGACTTCTCAGAACTCTCCTTGCAAATAAGCCTGCAGATCTCAATGCATTCAATGCTTGCAAGTTTGACGGTAGCGAAACAACAGTTGCCGACGCACTTGTTGAAAAGATCGCAATGATCGGTGAGAAGATTAGCATCCGCCGTTTCGTTCTTGCAGAGGGCGTTATGAGCACATATATCCACGGTGCAGGTAACACAGGCGTTGTGGTTGTATTCGATGCAGATGATGCTACCGCTGAGAAGGCTGAATTTGTTGAGTGCGCAAAGAATGTTGCCCTTCAGATCGCTGCAGGTAATCCCCCTGCATACGTTGCAAAGGCGGATGTTCCTCAGAGCGCAATCGATGAGGAAATGAATATCCAGATCGCAGCTGCAAAGAACGATGAAAAGCTTGCAAATAAGCCCGATGCAGTTCTTGCAAAGATCATCGAAGGTAAGCTCGGTAAGCTCTTCTTCGAGAAGGTTTGTCTCCTTGAGCAGCCCTATGTTAAGGACGATAGCATGAGCGTTGGCAAGTATGTTGCTTCTTGCGCAAAGGCTATGGGCACTGACATTGCTGTTAAGGCATTCTACATCTTCGAAAAGGGTGAAGGTATCGAAAAGAGAGAAGATAACTTTGCTGAAGAGATCGCACAGCTCACAGGTAAGAAATAATTAAAAAATATAAAAGCTCCGACCATTTATCGAACAGGCGATAACGAATTTTTGTAGGGGACGTCGTGGTCGCCGTCCCCTACAGATCAGCTCATTTTTTAATCGGTATCCTACAGTTCGCTAAATTACTGTTTGAAGTAACACAAATTTTTTATACATTCTCTCATACAAGAACAAAAGCCAAGATCAATAGGTGAAAATTGACCTTGGCTTTTTTGTATGCAATAGTTATACGCTCTCAAAAAATGTTTCGATGATCTTTGGTGCTCCTTCGGGGGAATATTTCCAATAATCCATGTGCTTAACTTTTTCTGTGTCAACAAAAACTCTCTCACTTGCGCATCTTGGGGCTGCCTGCTCGCCTTTACAGGAATCTATAAGAACAAGTTTGACCTTCATGCGCTCGGGTATAATGCTTTTTATGTAAACAGCCGCACTTTGACCCACAGTAACCGAGCAGCCAAGCCTTTCATCACGAAATTCCGCAAGTCCCGCAAGGTTTGGGGCAAGCTCAACGAAAATTCCATAGCTTTCGATGCTTCTGACAATTCCCGCAACGGTCTGACCCGGGCTGAATAGTGCCGCATTCTCCTCCCATGTTCCGAGAAGCTCTCGCCTTGATACGAAAATTCGCTTATTCTCCTCATCTATCATCTTAACGATAACGTCGATAATATCTCCGCATGAGAGCCTGTCGGAAGGGTGTGAAATTCTCGAAACCGATATACAATCCACCGAGAGAAGGGAAGCAATTCCGCAACCGATATCAACAAAAGCTCCAAAGCTTTCAAGGTGAGTCACCTTTGCTTTGATAATATCTCCGCAAATAAGATCGGAAAGAAAATTCTCTTTACATTCAAGCTGTGCGGCTCTTCTCGAAAGATATACCTTGACCCGCTCTCCGCTTCTGTCGATAGACAGGACCTTGAAGCATACCGGCTTGCCTACCCTTGTGATTATGGCAATATCCTTTATTTCTTCTCCGTCTTTTGTGAGTAATGCTTCGTTTTTCTCAATTATTCCTTCGATCCCGTAGAGATCAACATGCAGATTCATATCCCTATCGCATATAATGGCGGTGGATTCAAGGATCTTTCCTTGATTCATCGCCTTTTCAAGCCCTTGAAGCGATGAAATATATTCTCTGTTTTCGGAACTCCCAAGCTTCATTCCCTCGGGATAATAGTTGTTTTCTGACATTGTTTTTTTCCTCCGTTTGTTTTTTTCATGGTAAATTTTATGTTGAGGAAAGAAATATTATTACTTGCTTGACAATCATTTTTTTGTGAGGTATAATAATATAAAACAGCAGATGGAGGACTGATATGAAAATGAAAAAATTATGGTTCGTTGTAGCGGTTTTAATGCTGATTTTCTGCGCATCCTGCGGTGAAAATGCAGATGTGGATGTAGGTGCTCAAACCGAAACAGATAATGAAGTTAAAGCTCCCGAATACTTTGATTTTACGGTTATCAGAGGCGACGGTGCAGCCAATGAAGTGGTGTCAGCAGCCGCAAAGCTCCAAAAAGCACTTGAAGAAGCATCGGGCAAGGATGTAAAGATCGGTACCGATTATACCGGCTTTACTAAAGAAACAAAGAATGAGATACTTGTTGGTGTAACAAAGCGTGAGGCAAGTAAAACCTATTCAAAAATGTCACCGAGAAGCTTCGTTATCGACTATATTGACTCAAAGATCGTAATTTTGGGCGGTACAAATGCCGATACGGTAGAGGCTGTTGACTATTTTTTGGAGAATTATCTCGGCACGGGCGATGAGGTCATAAAGCTTGCATCGGGCGAAAAATATGAATATGCCTTTGATTATCCCGATCTCTTTATCGGAGCTCTTGACATGAGCGGATATACTCTCGTCAATGCAGATAGACTAAGCTCTGATTATGTTGGACTTCTCAGAAGCAGGATCAAGGATGTTTTCGGCTATGAGATGCCCCTTACAGACACTGAAAAAGAAAAAAATCTGCTTATAAAGATAGACGAATCACTTGATATCGGAAGCTATAAAAACTATGTGGAGGGAGAAACTGTCTACATAACAGGTTACGACAGCGTTGCCCTCGGCACAGCCTTTGATGAATTTCTGAAGCTTGTTCCAAGCTCTGCCGATGAAGGTGAAAAGATCACTCTTGACATTGCAAAGCAGGGTAAGATAGAGCCTTCGATACTTGATGATATAGAAAACGGTGTTTCCTCCGAAAAATATTTCATAGTTAATACCGATAAGGATGCCCTTGACTATGCGGTTGGAGAAAAGATAAAATTTGAGGTCATTCTGACCTCGGATGATGAGATCCGTTCCTGCCCCATGTTCAAATGGAATATCAGCCCCGAGTTCGGTGAGGCGGTTTCGGGATTTTCGGCAGGCGGAAGCGGCAAGCTTTCTCTTGAGGCTGTAATGGATGAGCCCGGATTTGTACTTATAACCGTTCAGGCTTGCGATGCTGAAGGAAATGTTATCGAAGCGGTCGACAAATGCAGCGCAGGTGCTTGTGCAGGCATGAATGATATTTCGGTTTCCGCAGATGAGCCTTCTGATTGGGAAGCTTTTTGGGATAGCCAGCTCAAAAGGCTTGATGAGGTAGCGCCTGTTGCCATTGATATGTTTGAGTCAGGCTCGGATTACGAATATTATGTTTATGATGTCAAGGTCGACTGTCTGGGCAATGAAAAATGGACGGGCGAAACATATTCTGCAATCTATGTAAGTGTGCCAAAGAAAGCGGATGAAGAATCACTTGGAATTTATGTCAAATTCATGGGTGCGGGTGTTCGTACAACCGAATCTCACCTTTCAAGAAAGAAGGATTATATCTGCGTTTCGGTAAACGGACACAGTATTCCAAGCAAAATGGGCGATGATTTCTACAGCAATCTTTCGTCAACAACTCTCAGCGGTTATTCATGGAAGGATGCTCCCGACGACCCCGCAGAGGTATTTTACAGCTACATGGTAATGCGCGATCTTCAAGCAATTCGCTTTGTTAAACAATATTTCGGTGAAAGAGGCGAAAATCTTTGGGATGGCGAGAGACTTGAGGTTTCGGGTATGAGCGAGGGAGGCTATCAGGCACTCTTTACGGCGGCTCTCGAGCCTGACGTTACTCTGTGTACTGCAGATGTTCCCGCAATGTGTGATAAGCAGGGCGTTAATTTTGGCAGAAAGGGAAGCTACGGTCCCGTTACGCCTACAATGCTTTATTATGACACCTGTTTCTTTGCTCGCAGAATTAAATGCCCCACAAAGATCATGGTTGGGCTTGGCGACGTAACTTGCGTTCCCTCGGGAATTACGGCTATGTATAACGAGCTGAAATGCGAAAAAGAGATAGTATATGTTCAGAATATGGGGCATGCCTATCCAAATGCAAAAAAGATTCAGCAGAGATTTACCTTCAGCGATGTTGCTGAGCAATAAATAAAAAGTAATCGACCTGCAAATTGGCAGGTCGATCGTTTTTTACTTATGGTTCTGTTACACTATCTATGTATTCAAACATCTTTTTTATATAGTCAAGCTTATATCCCTTTATTTCAAAAGGAGCATTTCTTTCTCCGGGAATTTCCAAATTATAAAGTCCGTTATAATTGATGTTTTTAAGGGCGGATACAACCTTAATAAAATTAACATTCCCTT
>CAYPKQ010000008.1:0-24137 GCA_964411355.1 uncultured Lachnospiraceae bacterium | reverse complement strand
CAAAGGCTTTCATCGAGGAGATCAAGCCCATGGTTGCAGGCAAGGACGCTTGTGACATAGTTTTCTGCGCTCCTTATGTTGATATTTATGCGGCAATGGAGGCAGCAAAGGGTTCTAATATCAAGATTGGTGCCGAGAATGTACATTTTGCAGAAAAAGGCGCATATACAGGCGAGGTTTCCGCAAAGATGCTCACAAGCATGGGTGTTGAATACGTAATTATAGGTCATAGCGAGAGAAGACAGTATTTCGGTGAGACAGACGAGACTGTAAACCTCCGCACAAAGGCTGCACTTGCACAAGGCATGAAGGTTATCCTTTGCCTTGGCGAGGTTAAGGACGAGAGACTTAACGGCATCACAAATGAGGTCGTTTCCATGCAGACAAAGCTCGACCTTAAGGATGTAACTGCTGAAGAGCTTAAGAATGTTATCATTGCTTACGAGCCTGTTTGGGCTATTGGCACAGGTCTTACAGCAACTCCCGAGCAGGCAGACGAGACTTGCGGAGTTATCAGAGCTACAATCGCAGAGCTCTACGGTGCAGATGCTGCAGAGGCTATTACAATTCAGTATGGCGGTTCTATGAACGATGCAAATGCTGCAGAGCTTCTCTCAAAGGTAAATGTTGACGGCGGTCTTATCGGCGGCGCATCTCTTGTTGCTTCCAAATTCACCGCAATCGTTGATGCGGCTCAGTAATTTCATTATGTTAAAAAGAGGCTGATCAGCCTCTTTTTTGTTGGTATGTGTTTTAAACAGTAATTTATCGAACAGGCGATAACGAATTTTTGTAGGGGACGGCGACCACGACATCCCCTACAAAATACATCTTCAACAGTTCGATAAATTACTGTTTACGTAAAAAGTGGATGAATCGAGATTCATCCACTTTTATGCTTATCCTAAAAGGGTTATCGGAACGGAATACGGTGCGGGATAGGATGATGAAGTAAAGGTAACAGCGAGCCGGTTTTGTGCGTCCACTTTTTCGGGTACGTGCAGAGTCACCTCAAATTCGGTGCTGAAGCACATACTTGAGGATTTATGACCAACAAAAATATTCTTTGGATACTCTGCTGTCCAGCCCTCGGGGAGAAGCAGGTTTATTCTTGAAGAAAGGGGGTGACGGCGGTGGTTATAGATCGTAATTTTCAGCTTGAAATCTCCCATGGGGCGAATATAGGGCTCGGTCATATAATCAACCACATAAACCTCATGAGTGCCTCTGATAAATTCATTTGAATAATGCGATGCGGTGTTATAACGGTTAAAATAACTGAGATAATCATGTGCATTGTATTCGTTATCCGAATACCATTTTGGGTGACATGTTTCAACAGCGTTATCGCCGTCAGTATATTCCATTTCGTATCCGTTGGCAGTGAACATAGAGGGGAGCTGAATGAGTATTCTTTCGGTCAATTCTGCGCAGGTTTTGGGCTGGAACCAGAAGGATGCGTCTATTGCGCAAGTCATTATCCTATCACCGATATAGGCTCTCCAATCCTCGGGAATGGAAGCTGTACCGCCCATAATTCCCATTGTTGCGCCAACTGTTGCGGCGGTGCAATCGGTATCGTCTCCGCAGTTTGTGGCGAGAATTATTGATTTTTTGAAATCTCCCTCGCCGTAAAGAAGTCCGAGAACGGCATATGCAACATTTGCGGGAGCTTGGAAGGTTGTCATATCAGCGGTTTCTTCAAGAATTTTTTTGCGGCACTCAAGCCATGGTGTTCCTGCTTTGTATTCTCTCATAACAAGGCGCACACAGCGGCTTATCCTGCTGTCCTCGGGGATATATTCAAGGGCTTTTTCGAGAAGAGTATAGATATCATTTTCAAAGAATGCGAGGCTCTGCATGGCGGCGGTAAACATTTCCGCAACTGTTCCCTCGCCCTTGCCGTGGTCATTCATCGCGTCCATAAGGGCATATTTCATGGCAACATTGGGAAGTCCGGGGCAGAGACAAGCCCAAATCTCGCTTCTTATCCATGCACCGTTTGAATCTCTCCATCTCTCGTTATTGAAATGCCCCGAAAGCGGAGGAAGCAAGCCGTTTCTTAGATTTGCCTTGCAGATACCGTATTCATTCCAGTGCGGAGGAATGGCATCAAGCCAATATTCTGCGAGGGTTGCGGGGGTGATGGTTTTTGCTCCGTTTTGTTCTATGGCGCAGAGCCAAATAAGCTGGAGATCAAGGTCGTCATTGGGAAGCGGCTCACCGGGGGCGGTGGTAAACCCCTTCACATCATGAGGACCTATCTGACCCTCAAATGGAGTTCCAACCGTTCCACCGATATTTTTGCCGATAAAGCAGGCGTGAATCTTGTCTCTTAAAAAATTCTTATTAAGTAAAATCATAATCGGAGTATCCTTTCTTTGAGATACTCCGATTATATCATATGGGAATAATATTTACAATGTCCGTTTTTTACTGAAATTGTCGTTTTTTTACCTTTTTATTCTCGAATTTTTCCATTCTGCGGGAGAGAGTCCGTAAGCTGCCTTGAATTTCTTATAAAAGGTTGTGGTCGAGCCAAAGCCCGAAAGCTCTGCTATTTTTGAAATAGGCAATTTTTCTTCCAGAAGCATCGTGCAGGCTCGCTCAAGCCTCGTTTTTCTGATATAAGCCGTAAGGGTTATGCCGTATTTTTCCTTAAACATACGGCTGAAATAGGATGGATTGTAAAAGCTCTGTCTTGCGAGTGCTTCAAGGGATATGTCCTCTGAAAGATGCTCGTTTATATATTGAGTAATAGCATTTGTAATAGGCTCACCGTTCTTTTCCTCTGATGCATTTTCGGAAAATTTTCTGAAAACGTATGTCAGAAGCAGGGTAAGTCCCGAACGGATGATAGTTTCGCATCCTGCACCAAAGCTTTTACATTCATCCTCAAGTTCAAGAATAAGCGATTCGATAAAATCTCTTTCCATGCCCGAAAACTTAACAAGAGAGGTATTCTGATCGCATTTTTCACTGAAATCAGAAAAGGCGGAAAGGGAAAGAAGCTCAAAGGCGTTTTCTGAATTTATAAGCGAACAGCTTATAAATTCCGGGTCAAGGAGAATATTGATATAAGTCATTTTTTTGGGAGTTGTAAAGGAATGAACTTGCTTGTAATTTATAAAGAGCAGGTCGCCTCTTGAAACATGATATTCCGAAGCGTTTATGAACTGAGTGCCCTCACCCTCGAGAATATAGACCATCTCAATGAATTCATGAGTATGCGGTGGTTCCGGACAGTTATTTTCACATTTACATCTTGAGAGCTTGCAGTTCATTCCTTCTTTAAGCTCGCATTCGTTTTTCAGAAAAACCTTCATAAGTATCCCCACCTCCTCTGTGTAATTATACCACAGATAGCAAAGGTTGGCAAGAGTAGTATTTGCTTTTTTCAAATCATAGAATTATTCTTATGATATTCTCTCTGTCATTTTTGGAAATAGCAATATTTTTGGTATATGTCTTGTCGCCGCAGACTATCTCCGCTTCATAATTGCCGCAGAATGCCTTAATGGATGCAGTGCCTATCTCATTTGTTGTGAGAAGTGCCTCTGTGTGCCATTCCTTTGTGAAAAGTTCCTTCAAGGTCTTGAATGCAGGCTTTTCCGAAAGGTCGAAATTAAGAAGACCTCCGTAAAGTTGGTTTTCTCCTGCTGTCATATCGCCCTGCTTTGCGCCCCAGGCATAGCCGTCCACAAGATTCCAGTATATAGCCGCTTCAACCGACCCATGGGAGAACCAAACAGAATAAAGCTTTCGAAGAAGCTCTGCCTGAATATCAAGTTCCTCCTGGCTTGGACCCGAAGGAATTGTTATCTCTGTTATCTGAATAGGCTTTCCGAGCTTTGCATATGTATCAAGAACCTCGTAGATCCTATAAGGATCATAGAAGGTCTTTGCATTTTTCCATGCAGTTTCATTTCCTCTCCACCAGAAGTGAAATTGCATACCGATGCTGTCGATTCTCGCCCCCTTCATGAGAGCTCGCTCGATCTGCATATAGTAATGAGAAAGCTCATAAGAAAATTTCTCAAAAACATGAGTGGCTTCGTTTATTATAAGCTCATTGTCGGGGAAATACCTTTCCGCAGTCTTGAAGCTCCATTCAACAATATCATGCTCTGCCCAAAGAGCTTCATGGCGCTTGTCTCTTTTGTTAAATGCTGTGAGACCATTCCAGCAAAGGGTTTCGTTTGTAACCTCAATGCCGTGAATTTTGTCCGCATATCTTTCGGCAATCTCACGCATTCGTCTTGCGAGACGCTTTTTCTGCTCAAGTGTGGAAGGATAGTTTTCTGCCAGCCATTCGGGTCTGAAAAGATCGTAATTGAGGCAATGAAGCTTTGGCTTTATGCCCTTTTCCTCGCAATATTCGATGCAGAGATCGGGAGCGGGGCGGCGGTATATCTTTTCGGAATTTTTATCAAATCTGGGCTTTCCGTCCTCGGGTTCGAGAGCGTTCCAATAGAAGGGAAGAGTTGCAAGATTGAAGACTTCCGCAAATCTCTTCTTATATATATCGTTTTTTTCCTTCGTTTCAAGCTCATCAAGCATGAAAATATTTGCACCGTGCAAAAATTCGTGCTCCTTTTGCACAAGCTTGATTTTTACGTCCTTTATAGGGTTCTGATCCTTGTCGCGAACCGAAAAAACAATATTCTTTTTGCGGTTTTGTTCAATTCCGTCCTTAACTCTTGAATCCACATAGTCCTTTTGCATTTCAAATGGCATAAGAAGTGCCTTTGCATCTACATTTGACATATTTTTTGCCTCCATAGCTTTTTTCTTTATTTTACCGAAAAAGTGCCATGGTGTAAACATAAAAAACGATACAAAAGGTTTGTTTTTCGAAACAAATTTATCAGAGCTGTTTTTTGCCGAAGATCGGTATGCTTATAATAATAAGCGAGATGCTGACAGAGGCGGTTATGATAAGGGAAGCAAAATAATCGCTTCCGTTTTCCGCACCGACAAGCAGCTTGCCGCTATTCATAAGTGCGGTTGGAAGATATTTTGACGCTTTTGGCAGAAGAGCGAGAATATAGAGAGCAAAAATACAGCCGCCTGTGCCCGGCAGAACCATACTGCTACCTCTTGTAAGAACGGAAAAGAAAACCATGAGGGATATAGTGAAAATTCCGAAAGCAAACCAATTGAATACAGCGGGAAATAGACCGATGACTATTCCATTATCCCAGAAATAGGCGTTATACGCATAGGTCGTGCCAAAGCAGAGCCAATAGCCGCAAGACCAGATGGCAAGCATCAAAATGGTCTTTGCAAGCAAGACCTTATATCGAGGAAGTCCTTTTGTGAGAATGAGCACGAGGGTTTCGGATTCATATTCTCTTGTAAAAATTCCGCCGTAAAGGAGAACAAAAGCTATCAGCGCCATTGGAATATTTTTGAAAAACTGTGTCCATGAGGTCAGCGCATCTACTGTGACCGAAGTTATGTTCATTCCGCTTTCCGCAAGCTCCTCCGATAGCATTTCCATAATAAATGGAGTGAGCTTTGCTATGGCGGGATTCATAATGCCAAAGGCAAAAAACAGTATTTCGACTATTATGAGCTTGCCGCTTCTTGCGCTCTCGAGCAGTTCTTTTTTGAAAAATGCAATAAAGGGTCTCATTCTTTTGTCACCTCACAAAAAAGTGCTTCAAGCGAAGGCTCAAGCCGCTCAATAGAACGAAGTGAAAGCCTGTTTGATGTTATAAACTCAAGGATTCTTGATATTTTTTCATCGCAGCCCGAAAAAATGAGGCTGTCTTTTTCTTCCGTGAAGTCGCCTGCAAAAGCGTTTTTCAGCATTTGGAGGCTGTTTGTATCAAGCATTTCGATGCTGAATTTTTCTTCGATTGTGTTGGTGCGCTTCAGCTCATCCACAGTACCCTGCATTTGTATTTTTCCATCATGAAGAAGCGCAACTTCGGTGCAGATGCGTTCAACATCCGATAAAATATGACTCGAAAAAAGAACCGTTGTCCTTTCTCGGAGTGAAAGAAGAATATCGAGTATCTCTTTTCTGCCTATTGGGTCAAGGGCACTTGTGGGTTCATCGCAAATTAGGAGCTTGGGGTCTCCGATAAGAGCTTGGGCAATTCCCAGCCTTTGCTTCATGCCCCTTGAATACCCCTTTATGCGGTGTTTTTCCTCTGCAAGCCCCACAAGCGAGAGAAGTTCCTCGCTTTTTTCTTTTATCTCGTTTTTTCTCATGCCGAGACTTTCGCCGCAGAGCATAAGATATTCACGTGCTGTCATAAAAGGATAAAATTCGGGAACGTCCGGCAGATATCCTATATGGCGGTTTGTTTTTGTTTCGCCATACGTAACCTTTTTTCCACAGACGTATATTTCACCGTCGCCGGGGCGCAGAAGACCGAGAACGGACTTCATTGCGGTGGTTTTTCCCGCACCGTTTCTTCCCACAAATCCGAAAATGCTGTGCTCCGGTACCGAAAGCTCAAGTCCCTTTAGTACCTCCTTGTCGCCGAAGCTCTTTTTCAGCTCCTTTATCTTTAAAATTTCCATATCAGGAGTCCTCTTTGCCAAAGACGAAATAAAGAATGGGTCCGACGAAATTCATAAGAACTATCGTTATTATCAGCCAAAGGGTTCTGTTTCCTCTTTTGTAATTTTTGTGAGTCAAAATGTGATAAAGTGTGTAGCCTAAAAGCGCAAATTGCAGCACTATAAGCGGAATGAGAAAGGGAAGAAATTCCGTGATATTATTCATTGTCAGCAGTCTCCTTTTTGTAGATTTCTATGCAAAAGCTTTTTTTACCGCAGCTTGTGCAGGTCAGATTTCTTAGTGTCGGTGTGTGATTTGCCCAAAAAGCTTCCTTGAATTTTGGTTTGAAAACAGAATGGCAATGTGGGCAGATATAAGCAACTCTGCTGAAATAATATTTTGACACCCATATTCCGTAAATCAAGCTGCTCACGCACCAGAGGGCAAACAGCCACCAAATTCCATGGGTTATCCAAATAATGATTCCCGCCCACTGAAGAGCAGTTACCGGAATTCCCGATATAAGCATGACCGCTCGCATTTTTTTCAGTTGTTTTTTGACTTTCATGACCTGCGCTATGTCACCGATGGATTCAAGAGAGAAATTTTTTGTGTCCTTAAGTCCGCTTTTTATGCCCTCCAGTATTCGGAGCTTCTCCTTAAGAAGCGACATTTCTTCCCGAAGTGAGTCCTCATGCCTTTGAAGCAAAAGCGAGATGACCTGCTCAACCTCTTCTGCTCTTAATAGCTCGGAGATGCTGTTTATCGGAACACCCGCTTCACGGAGAAAGCAGATGATCTTCAATTTTTTCAGATCTTCATCGGTATAGAGCCTTCTGCCGCCTTCGCTATACTCCCCCGGAACGAGAATAGAGCGCCGGTCATAATATTGAACTGTTCGGACAGATACACCGCAAAGCTTTGCTATCTCTCCCGTTGTGTATTTGCACATAGCTTTTCACCTCCATGAGCCTATTATACAGCATTACGCAGCGTTATGAGCAATAGTTTTTTTGAAAAAAACTCAAAAATCTTTATTTTTTATTTGTTTTCTGTATCTCAGCGGAGACACTCCGTATTTTTTCTTGAAAATCAGATAAAAATAATTCTCTGCTCCGAATTTCACGCTTGCGGCTATCTCGCCAATCTTCATATCGGTATTTTTTAGCAGCATTTTCGCTGAAGCAAGCTTTTTCTCGGTAACAAGCTGTGACAGAGTACAGCCGTATTCCTTTTGAAGTGTGCGTGCAACCTGTCTGTTGCTCAGATACACCTGTGAAGCAATGTCGGAGAGGGTTATTTTCTTTTGAAGATTGTTGTTGATATAGGTCTCTATTGATCCGATATGCTTTGATTCGGAAATGTTCGGACTCTTTTTACCGAACAACGGGTCTATGGCGCAGATGAGCTCGTTGAATATAAGTGCTGCAAAAAGCTCTGCTGCCTTTTCAGATGACGCCGTCCCCTACAGATTTGCGTTTTATCAACGCACCGATAAATTACTGTTTGATAAATATCAGCTTTCCCATAAAACCGACAACAAAAAAGCTTGGTCAATTTTTTGCAATTGACTAAGCTTTTTTTTTAATTAAACTCTCTTATAAATTCCTCGCAGATCTTGCCGAAAACGCTTATGCCGTCCTCGTCCTTTTGCCTTACATAGTGGCAATGTGTGCCGTGCATGACCTTCAGTTTTATCTTGCTTTCGTCATAACGGAAGTGGCGAAGAGTCGACATAACGAGCATTGTCTGCTCATATCTGTTTTCCATGTCATTGTCTGAAACAATGAATATCATCGGTGCGAGCTTTTCTGCGATGCCCATATGATAGAGGGGGGCACTTTCGTCAACTATGACCCTTCTCGAATCTATACCGCTGTATTTAAGATGGTTGAAATGAGCCGTAGGCTGTCCTGCGTCGTGGATAAAACCGCCAAGTGTGGCAGGGTCAATTCCGTATTTTGCAAGATATTTTCCGTCAAAGCAGAGCATCATCGAAAGGTAACCGCCGGCAGAGCTGCCGCCAATGTAGATTTTGCCGAATTTTCCGTATTTATCGCTCTCAAGGAGATTTTCCTTCACCCATGCAAGCGCAAGAGCGCAGTCCTCAATATACTGAGGATATTTCGCCTCGGGAAACATTATGTAATCGGCGGAAACGACCGCAATTCCCTTTGCGGTAAGGTATTCGCAAAGCACGGGAACGTGTTTTCTGCTTCCGTTTTCGATTCCGCCGCCGTGAAAATAGAGAAGCACGGGTATATCTTCTGTTACCGCTTCGTCGGGAAGATAGAGGTCAAGAAGCTGGGCGGGGTTGGTTTCACCGTATTTGATATCACAAACAGTTTTCATTTCAGTTCTCCTTTTTTTCTCTTTGTCTGTTGATAAAATATAGAACAAGGTCTGTCGAGACCATGATAAGGTTAAGCACATAGAAGAAAAGCACATACCATTTTTCCGCAAAGCTTGCCATATAAGCCTCATTCATAAATTTCGATGCGATTCCCGCAATATAGCCAAAGGTTATAAGGCAAAGGAAAAGAAGGCTCTTGCCCTTTGTGGATTTTGTTTTGATAGATTTCAGAACATTGAAAGGCCAGGAAGCTCCAAAGCTAACTATCATTATAATTTCAAGTATTTCCGCCATTTTTCGGTCTCCTTTTTTATTTTTGAAAATATTATACATTATTTTTGCTTTAATTTCAATAATCAAATAAAGTAAAGCCGCTATACAAAAACGCATATAGCGGAAAATGATGAAAAATTATGAGGAAAAGTGATTAAAGTCTTGAAGTTAGCACTGTAACGTGGTATAATTAACATGAGAAAATGTTTTTGGAGTGGACTTATGATAAAAATTTTCCAAATGGGCGATCTGCATCTTGACAGCCCTTTCAGTGGCGGCGATATTTTGCGCAGTGAAAACGGCAGAAAGAGACTTCGTGCGCTTTTCAGAAAAATGATGAAATTTGTAAGGGAAAAGGAATATGATCTGGTTCTTATTCCCGGAGATCTTTACGATACGGGCTTTCTTTGCGAGGAGAGCGCTGAAATGATAAGAGAGGAATTTGCTTCTCTTTCCTGTCCCGTTGTTATCTCTCCCGGCAATCACGATCCCTATGAAAAGGGAAGCTTTTATGCTTCGGCATCTTTTTCGCAAAATGTTCATGTTTTCAGCGAAGAAAGGCTTGGAAAATTTGAATTTGAAGAGCTTGGTGCGGTAGTTTACGGCTATGCCTTTACGTCTTCAAGTCATAAGGAAAATCCTCTTGAGGGCTTTTTTGCGGACAGCGATAAAATTAAGCTCCTTTGTGCCCATAGCGAGGTGGGAGTGCCTCTTTCGGTCTATGCTCCAATGTCATATGGAGATATCGAAGCGTCGGGATTTGATTATGCGGCACTGGCTCATATACATAAAGCTCCCGAGGTCTATTCTTCGTTGAGGCTCACAGCGGCATACAGCGGCTTTGCCGAGGGACGCGGTTTTGATGAGATAGGAAAGGGCAGTGCTCTTTCACTTTCTATTTTCGAGACGGGTGAGAAGAAGGAGATCAAATACGAAAGGCTTTCATTTTCAGAATATTCCTTTGAGATGCTTCCTATAAATGTTACCGGTTTTCAGTGTGATGATGATATAGCCTCTCTTATAGAAAGAGAGATAGACACCCTTGGCTTTGGAGAGAATAATTCTATAAGGGTCTTGCTTGTGGGGCTTATTTCTATTGATTTTTCGCCAAATCTTTCATACATAAAGAAAAGATGCGCATCGAGAGTGGATTATTTTGAGATAAAGGACAATACTCTGCCGCTTGCGGATGCAAAAGCTCTGGCAAAGGATATGACGCTCAGAGGTGAGCTTTTCAGAACACTTGAAGAAAAACTTAATTCTAACGATACCAGGGAAAGAAACCTTGCGGCAATGGCACTTCGCATAGGTCTTACCGCCCTTGACGGCGGAGATCTTACTGTCTTTTTGCCAAAGGCTGATAGCGAAACAGAGGAGGCAGACTGATGATTATTAAAGAGATAAATATTATCGAATATGCCTCGATGAAGGATCGCTTTTTCAGCTTTTGCGAGGGTCTGAATATAATCGAGGGAGTAAATGAATCCGGAAAGAGCACTATCCTTTCCTTTATAAAATTTATTCTTTACGGAATTCCCAAGGGGAAGGGCAGCGATGCCGCAGAGGAGAGAGAAAAGAGCTTTTCATGGGAGAACGGTATTGCGGCGGGAAGTATGACGGTGTCTGTTTCCACGGGAGAATACCGCATTGAAAGAAGCGCAAGAGAGGGTGTAAAGGGCGATAAGCTTAATATAATTGACCTCTCGGACGGAAGCACTGTGCATAAGGGTGAGATACCGGGAGAGCTTTTTCTCGGAGTGCCCTTGGCACTTTTTGAGAGCACTGCTTGCATAAAGCAGCTTGGCTGTACAAATATTGATTCGGGAGAGATCGGCGGGGCTATTCAGAATCTGCTGACCTCTGCCGATGAAAATGTGGATTCTGCCAAAAGCATCGCAAAAATCGACGCACTTCGCAAAAGACTTATGCTTAAAAAGGGCACGGGCGGCTCTATTCCAACACTTTCCGCAAAGAGAGACGAGCTTGCGGCAAGACTTAAGAGCGCAAAAGAGCGTTCAGCTCTTATAATGGAATATGAAGCGTCTTACGAAAAGGCGGCGAGGATATATACCGAGAGCCGTGAAAAGGTTCGTTCCCTCATTCGTCTCAATGACGCTTATGAGGCAAATCAGGCACTTATAAAGCTTGATTTTATAAAAAGCACGGCTGCGAGAATAAAAAAGATCGAGGGTGAGATAGAGGCTCTTAAGGCGGAAAAATGCTTTAGCGGCTTCCTTCCGAATGCTGAATACCGTCAATCACTTGTTTTTGCACATAAGGACTACGAAAATGCTTTGGCAGATCATGGCGCATCGATCTTAGCGTTGGAGGATGCACAAAAGCACCGTATTCCCGATTCAAAGGGCGACCTCTATGCAAAAAGAGCGGAGGAGAATGGCGGTGCGGCGGCAATTACTGCAGAATACGGTGAGGCAAAAAGAAAAGCAAAAAAATATCGCACTCTTGCTTTTATCAGTCTTTGCGTTGCCGCTTTGTCAGGGCTTCTTTTTGCGGCGTCATTTTTGAAAAAAATTCTTGATTTTATTCCGGTAGTAGTTTCGTCGGGTGCTTTTGCCATCGGTGGAGCTGCAATTTTCGCAATATCCTTGGCACTTTGTATCATTTTTTTTACATCCTCTGCCAAAAACAAAAATATTGCCCTTGATATAGGCGATGAATATGGCTTTGAAGATAATGTTTCCGAGCATGATTTTTATACGACCCTTATGGGATATATCGAAAAGAATCGCCGCAGAATTGAAAGCGCAGAAAATGTTAAGCGTGCCGAGGCGGCAAGTGAAAAAGCAGGTGAAAGGCTTGCTTCCTCTCTGCTTTTGCTAAGCTCCCTTCTCGAAAAGGTGGGAAAGAGCACAGAGAATGGTGACATAGGAGAAACGGTGAGAAAAACGGTTTCCGAGGGCGAGGAGATATGTCGTGAGCTTGAGGAGCTTCATCGTGAGCTTGAAAAATATAAAGTCCTTTATGACGACAGAAAGCATGAAACAGAGGAAATTGACGAAAAGGCAATGAGGGCTATGCTTACTCCCGACATGGAGGATGCTCTGAAGCAGGTAAATATAACGGTGCTTCGCCGTGATCTTGAATTTGAAAGGTCAAAGCTTGAAAGCAACGAAAACAAGAAAAACAGACTTGACCGTGAGCTTGTGGGCATGAGAGCGGCGGCGGAAAATCCGCTCAGAAGCGAGGTTCAGCTCAGAAAGGTTGAAAAACAGCTTGGGGAAGAGACATTCCTTTATGACGCTCTTACACTTGCAGGCGAGGGCATAAGTGAGGCGTCCGAAAACATGAAAAAGAATGTCACACCAAGGCTTCACAGAGGTGCCGGGGAGCTTATGAGCACTTTGACGGGAGGAAAATACAGCGAGCTTGGAGTCACTGCGGACTTTTCTCTTACGGTAAATGCATCGGGCGCAACTCGCAGCATAGAGTCCCTCAGTGCTGGAACAAAGGACGGGGCATATATCTCTCTGCGTCTTGCGCTTGTTGATGTGCTTTATAGAGATGAGGTACCTCCGCTTCTGCTTGATGAGGTGCTCTCGCAGATAGACGACGGCAGAGCCAAGAATCTGCTGAAAATGATTGAAAATTATACCGAAAAAGGAAACCAAAGTTTCCTTTTCACCTGTCACACAAGAGAGGCAACGATGACAGATGCAAATGTTATAAGAATTTAAAATTGAGGCTTTATGTCGAAGGAGTTGCGTCGTTTTACGACGTAACTCCGTTTGACACAGTCTCAATTTTTGCCCAATAGTTCAAATGTTAATAATTACTGTTTATCGGCGTCGCTTAAAAAACTTATACAAAAAAGAAGGGGCTAAGTTAATGCTTCAGCCCCTTCTTCGATAGAAAATTCAATTATTCGTTTTTAAGTGCTTCTTCTTCTTTTGCCTGGATTTCCGGGTCATAGGAAAGAATTGGAGCAACATTTTTATTTTTCACCTTACGGTCAATATAGTTTCTTGTTATCTTCATTACAAGCGGGGAGAGGACAACAACTCCTATAAGGTTGGGGATCATCATAAGTCCGTTGAAGGTATCGGAAATATCCCAAGCAAGAGAGGATGTCATAACAGCACCGAAAATGATGGTGCAGACATGAATTATCTTGAAAACAAAGGTTGTCTTTGAACCGAAGAGATATTCCCAAGCCTTCGAGCCGTAATGTGACCAACCGAGAACAGTGGTGAATGCAAATAGGAATATTGCGATGGCGACAAATTTAGAACCGATATTACCCCAAGAGAATACAGAATTGAATGCGCCTGCAACCAGTGTTGCGTCGGTAAGTCCTTCAGCAAGCTCGCCTGTCTGATAATTGAAAACACCGGATGTGAGAACGACCAGCGCTGTCATTGTGCAAACCACCATTGTGTCTGCAAAGACTTCAAAAATACCCCACATACCTTGCTTAACGGGTTCTTTTTCATTGGAATTGGAATGTACCATAACAGAAGAGCCGAGACCTGCCTCATTTGAGAAAACACCGCGCTTGAAGCCCTGAGTTATAGCAACGCTGATAGCTGCACCGAGAGTACCGCCGACAAATGCCTCGGGGCTGAAGGCATTTACGAAAATCGCCTTGAGTGCAGGGAGAATGCTTGCATAGTTTATACCGATTATAATAACACTTCCCACAATGTAGAATATTACCATAAAGGGAACTACCTTTTCTGCAACAGATGCAATTCTCTTAAGACCGCCGAGAACGATGAGGGCTGTGAGTGCCATAATTGCAACGCCGAGAACAACATTATAAAGTGAAATGCCACCCATGACTTTAACCGTGGAAAGTGCTTTTATATCAAAAGCGGATGCAACATTTGCAACGATCTTGTTTACCTGTCCCATGCTTCCGATACCAAATGCGGCAAGCATTGTGAAGATGGAGAAGAGAACGGCAAGAATCTTTCCTATCCATTTGCACCCCTTTTTGCCGCCAAGTCCTTCTGAAATATAATACATTGCACCGCCCGACCATTCGTCGCTCTTGTTTTTGCGGCGGTAATAAAGTCCGAGAACGTTTTCCGAATAGTTTGTCATCATGCCGAAGAAGGCTGCGACCCACATCCAGAAAACCGCACCAGCACCGCCGATGCAGATAGCCGCTGCAACGCCTGCGATATTGCCCGTTCCGATGGTTGCGGCAAGAGCTGTACAGAGTGCCTGGAAGGGAGAGATCGAGCCCTTTTCCTTACTATGGCTCATGACCCTGCGTGTGAACATACTGCCAATGGTATTTTTCCACCAAAGTCCCAGGTGAGAAACCTGAAAAACTTTTGTGCAAAGGGTCATAAGGATACCCGTTCCAACCAGAAGGATAAGACCGATCTTGACCCATACAAATTCGTTGATGACGCTATTGATGTCTGTGACCGTTTTGAAAAATGCTTCCATGTTTTTTCGGGAATTTTAAATTCCCATCCTCCATAAAAATATATTCAAATCGAACAAAAAAGCGATCTGCAAAAATGCGCAGACCGCCTAATACAAATAAACACAAAGATAAAGCAATAAAAATGCACTTTGTCCTTTTGCCTGAGAGATTAAGCGATTCGCCTTTGCACCTTCGGCACTCAATTTAATGAGCTTCTCCAAAGTTATGTCGGCTTACAGTCCTCATTCGCACTTGGCGAAAGCCTGAGAGTGTTACTCCTTCGGCAGCATCGCTTTTCCTGCAAGCGTCATACATGGTTTTATTCGATTTGACAACATTATAACACACATTTCTACAATTTGCAATAGCTTTTTGTATTTTTCTTGAAAAATTCATATTTATGTGGTATCATAATATCGAAAGTGAGTGATAATTATTGAAGAGCATTAAAAAATATATTATAACGAAGCAAAAAGCTCCGTTTATACCGAAAAAATGGTCTCAAAAGCCTTATATGCGAGCTCTTTGTACTTTGCTTTCCGCCGCCGCGGCGATCTGCTGTCCCATATACTGTTTTTTGATGATAGAATATCTGCATTTTAACAGTGAGGCTCGGCTTCTTTCGTTTCTTTCAAGAGATGCGATCCCTTTTTTCGGCTTGCTCGTTTGCGTCATTCTTTATTCACTTATACTTCTGCTTTTCAAAAAAATCTGGTGCGCAAATTTGGCGGCTGTGCTTTTGTCGGTCATAATCGGACTTGTTAACCGTTTTAAATTCAGCTCAACCGGCGATTATTTTTATCCTTGGGATATCCGTCAAGCGGGGAATCTGGGTGAGCTTACAAGATTCACCTCGGTTTCTGTTACCCTTGCCGCAATAATCGTTATGGTGGGGGGACTTTGTTTTGTGCTTGTCAGCGTTATACCAAACACAGAGCTGCCATTTACCTTTCCCATAAGGATTATCGCATTTCTCATTATTGTCCTTTGCCTTTTTTCATCGGTATCAACTCCCAAAAAAGCTGAAAAGGTTATAAATTCTTTTGGCATTTATTTTGAGGATACAGCACTTCAGACCTCAAATTACGAAGCAAACGGTTTTACGGGTGCGTTCACTATAAATCTTCTTTCTGCAAATGTAAGCGAGCCGCAAGACTACGGCAAAGAAGCTGTGGAGAAGATTTTTGCGGGATTTGAGGAAAAAGAAGCTTCGGAAGATTTTGTTTCTCCCGACATCGTCCTTATTCTCTCGGAAAGCTTCTGGGATCCGAGGCTCATAAAGGGCTCATCCTTCTCGGAAGATCCTTTTGAGAATTTCGATGCAATTACGGAAATTGAGGGCGTTATAAGCGGCAGGCTTTTCCAGACCGGATTTGGCGGCGGCACGGTAAGACCCGAATTTGAAATACTCACCGGACTTACAACAGATTCCTTGCCTGCGGGAAGTGTTCCCTGGAGGTATATTGAGGAATATACCGAATCCTATATAACGACGTTAAAGGAAATCGGCTATGAGACTTACGCCGTTCACCCCTATTTCAGCCGTTTTTATGACAGAACAAGAGCCTATCCCCTTATCGGAATAGATAATCTCTATTTTGCTGAGGAGCTTGAAGCGATAGAGGCGGTTAAGGCTGAATATAAGTCCGTACGCTCATATGTTTCGGATGACAGCTTTGTTGATTATCTGGAATATTTCCTCGAAAAAGACAGGGGCGATGCGCCGAGATTTATTTTCGGAATAAGCATGGAGAATCATCAGGCTTATCTTGATAAATATGAAAATTGCGAAATGGAGGTAAGCTGCCAAGGGCTTAGCGACGAGAGCCTTAATATTCTTGCAAATTTTGCAAACGGTGTAAAAAATGCAGACGAAGCTCTCGGAAGGCTGGTGGAATATATCGAAAACAGAGAAAGACCGACTGTGCTCGTCTATTTCGGTGACCATTTGCCTTCTCTCGGTGCAAATTATGCCGCCTATCTTGAGAGCGGAACTATAGGGGATATTTATGACAGAACAAAAGAGGAATATGAATTCATGCAGTCAACTCCCTTTCTCGTTTATTCAAATTACGGCTTTACGGGCACATCCGAGAACCTTCACGAAGGAAAAGGAAATAATATTACCTCATATAATTTGCTGAATTCTGTATTTGAACTTATCGGCGCACCGAAAACAAAGCTTTGCGGATTTCTTTCGGATTATGCCAGCGCCATTCCCTATTATAACAGCCGTCTCGGAATCACGCTCACGCTCTCGGAGGAGGAAAAATATTTCGTCCTTGCTCACAGAATGCTTACCTATGACAGAATAAATGCAGGGGATAGATATTCCCTTAAATGAAAGGCTCTTTATGAATGAAGGATGTTTTCTCTGCCCAAGAGAATGCGGTGCAGACAGAATAAACAAAATGGGATATTGCAATGCTCCGCGGGAGATAATGCTTGCGAGAGCGGCACTTCATAGATTTGAAGAACCGATAATCAGCGGAAAGAACGGCTCGGGAACGGTGTTCTTTTGCGGATGCAATCTGGGATGTATTTATTGCCAGAATGGCGTTATCGGCAGAGATTTCCGAAAAGAAAAAAATGCCGCAGAGCCTGTTAGCGAAGAAAAGCTCGCAGAAATAATATTGAATTTAAAGTATGAAGGAGCGCATAATATAAATCTTGTGACCCCAACCCATTATTCTTCAACCGTTGCAAGAGTTTTGTCGGAAATAAAAGGTGAGCTTGGGATTCCCGTGATATATAATTGCGGAGGATATGAAAAGGTGGCATCGCTCCGTGAGCTTCGTGGATTTGTGGATATATATATGCCGGATTTCAAATATTTTTCGCCCGAGATTTCTGGGAAATATTCATTTGCCCCCGATTATGCGGAAATGGCGGCAGAAGCTCTTTCCGAAATGTACTCACAGGTGGGAGAAACTGTGATCGGTGATGACGGAATGATGAAAAAAGGAATACTTCTTCGCCATCTTGTTCTTCCGGGATGCAGACATGATTCGGAAAAGGTGCTTGAAATAATTGCAAAAACAGTACCGCCCGAAAAAATCCTTGTCAGTATAATGAGCCAATATACTCCCGCTTTTGCTCCGAAAAATATGAAAGAGCTTTGCAGAAAAATAACGAGCTTTGAATATGATTATGTTCTTTCTGTTGCGGAGAGGCTGGGCTTTGACGGCTTTTCTCAGGAAAGAGATTCATCCAGCTCTTCGTATACCCCCGATTTTTCACAAAAAACTTTTTGAAAAGCTGAATAAAAGCATATTTATAAAGCCAAACTAAATATGAAGATGAATATCTTAAAATCGACCCTAAAAAATCGGAAAGGAAGTATTTGGTATGCTGCTTGATAGAATTTGTCTTTTGCTCACCATCGTGGGCGCACTCAACTGGGGAAGCATCGGACTTTTCAAATTTGACATAGTTGCATGGATCTTCGGCGGACAGGGATCTCTTTGGGCGAGAATAATTTATACCGTGGTTGCCCTTGCGGGAATCTGGTGCATCTCTTTGCTTTTCAGAAGCAGAGAAGAGATCGAAGAAAGATAATTTTACCGGTTCAAAAAAGGAGCTGTTATTGGTTTTCAAGACAGCTCCGATTTTATTTTTCGTGTTGCTTAGTCCTAAAATCAAATACTTGCTGATAAATTGCTGCTTGCAAGCGGAATTATAAAGGTTTCAAAACAAAAAATGACAGGGGTTGATGCTTCATCCCCTGTCTATTTGCGGTTATAATCGTTTTACATATTCACTATCTTCACTACTATTATTTGAGTGCGTCAAACATAGCCTTAACATCTGCCTGACCCAAGGTGTATTCCTCGTTCATAAAGTCAAAGCCGCCGGTCTCACCGCCCATTGCACCGATGGTGCAGAAGGACTGATTATGCCATGTGAGCAGGTATGTGAAGTTATAGCCATCTTCCATAAGAGTCCAGAGGTCGATGATGAGGGAATCGGTATTATAATAATTATGCTGTTCCTCATAAGAGTCTGCCTTAACGCTTCCTCCGACGCCGAACTCGGTGATAGCACCGATCTTGTGTGTCTGATCTATCATCTCAAGATAGTTGTTATTGTTTGTGATCTCAAGCTTACCGCCTGTGTACCAGTCAACGCCAACCATATCAACGTATTCATCGCCGGGGTAGCAGTACATGGTGCCGCCGGGACCGTTCACTTCATTGCCCGAGGTATTGGGACCGTAATTCCAGAGGAGGTTGTCAAGTCCTCTCTCCTCTTCCATATAGTTATAGATGAATTTCCAGAAATCCACCATAACCTCTGCACTCATGGTAGTTCCGTTCTGTGTTACGCAGAACCAGAACCAGTTGCCGTTCATCTCGTGAATGGGGCGGTAGATCATTGTAACGCCGTTATCCTCGAGTGCCTCAAAAAGGTCTGCATCGAGAGCGAGAATTTCCATAAAGAAATCATAATATTCATTTCCGGGAGTGAAAACGGCTCTCAGTGCCGCCTCATATTCCTCGGCTGTGGAAAAGTTTCCGAGAGTGCCTCTTACGAGCTGATCGGGGGAATAGGGATTTGTCCAGTGAGCACTGCAGGTAACTATTCCGCCTTCTGCGCAGTATTCAACAGTTTCACAAACAAGCTGGCTGAGCCTTTCGGGAGTTATAGTTGGCATCATAACGCCGTAGCAGCCCGTGTCAATACCGATAATACCCGGCTTCTGTCCTGTGGATTTTTCAAAATCCTCAATAGTAACTCCAACCATGTCCTTAACGCCGTGGAAGCACTGCTGACCGATGATGCAGGCATTGGGATTATTATAAACATCGGTAAGAACCTGCATAAGCTGATCCTTTGTGTAGATTTCCTTTTTGCCTGTGCTCATAACGGCGGAATTGCTCTCGCCGCTCTTAAGGACAACGTCCTTTTTGCCTGCGATATAGTCTCCGAGAAAATAATCAATAGCCTCGTCAATGGTGTTAAAGCTGCCTTTTATGTAGATATCACCGTCGAGAACCTCAATGGAGTATTCATGCTCGATAAGTCCCGAGTTGTCAATATAGATATAGTGGTCGTCTTTAACCTCGTTTCCGGGAACGATGGGCATTTCCGCTCCGAATGCTTCGGAAAGCCTCGTTCTGATATCCTCCACATCAAGAAGGACTCCCTTATAATAAAGCGAAAATTCGGTAATGTCAACTCCGTCAACCGAGAGGGAATCAACAAGATAATTGCCAGTAAAGCGGTAGCCTTCGCCTGTGGGGGCTTTTACCCACTTGCTCTCGGAATTTATGAAATTAGTTTTGAAAAATTCGCAAGCATCGGCAAGCGCTTCGTCCGAGCCGCCTGCAATAACGATCTTATTTCCGACCATTTTGATAACGTAATCGGATGCGCGGAGGTTCGTGTGGGCTTCGATGGATTCATTTCTCGCTGTTTTTCCAACGAGAATTTCATATTTTGCCTTGAATTCGTCGGTTTTGATGGTAACTCCGGCATCTGTCGCGTCGTTTATTGCCTTACGAAGAGATGTGGCATTTTTTGTTGCCTCCGAGGTGCTGTTTCCGCTTCTCACGATAACGTAATCTGAAAGATTCTCGATGGTTTTGAGCACGATAGCACCTGAATTTGCAGGTTCTTTTTCACCGCAAGAGACGAAAACCAATGCCAAAAGCAGTAAAGCAACCAAAATTAGATGTTTTTTCATTTTCCTGTTCATTCTCCCAAAAAATAAAATTATGGTTTAATTTTAACAGATAGCATTATAAAAGTCAATTGTTTTTTTGTTACTTTTTTATTGCAAATGAAGTTTTTGACAAGTTTGCAGTAAATTTAAGGAAGAAAAATCCTCATTTCTATTGACAAATGGAAATTTTACTGTTATAATGTTTGCATATTAAGATAGAGGCGCGCATGACAAGAGTAGCTTCGGTGTCAAGCTTTCGCAGAGCTTTGCCGATTTGAAAGGGGATTGCGCCGAGGGATGCCCGGGCGAAAGGCACCACCGGTATGGGGGAATAAGATCTGCCGTACTGTCGCATTTCTGCGGAGAGCTATCGGTCATTAGCTATTTTCACGTGCGTTTTTGTCACATATTTTAGCTTTATCGGTAGCCAATTCGGAGGAATTGGCTCTATTTTTTGTTTTAAGAAAAGGAAGGAAACAAAAATGGCAAAGAACAACAAAACAATCTTCACGGGAGCTGCAACCGCTCTTGTAACACCCCTTACGGAAAACGGCATTGATTATGATGCCTTCGGAAAGCTCATCGACTGGCAGATCGACAGCGGCATCGACGCACTTGTCGTCTGCGGAACAACGGGCGAGGCTTCGACCCTTACCGATGATGAGCATAGAGACGCAATTGATTTTGCGGTAAAGCATACTGCGGGCAGAGTTCCCGTAATTGCGGGCACAGGCTCAAATGATACAGGCTATGCCCTTGATCTTACTCGCTGTGCAACCGAATCCGGCGCTGATGCTATGCTGGTGGTAACACCCTATTATAATAAGGCAACCCAGAAGGGCCTTATCAAAATGTTTACAACTCTTGCAGACTCCACAGATAAGCCCATAATTCTCTATAATGTTCCGGGCAGAACCGGTATGAATATTGAGCCTTCAACATATCTTGCTCTTGCGGATCATCCTAATATTGCCGCAATCAAGGAAGCAAACGGAAATATCTCAAAAATCGTTGAAACAGTTACACTTGTTGGCGACAAGCTCGATATCTATTCGGGAAATGACGATCAGATCGTTCCTATTATGGCTTGCGGAGGAAAGGGAGTAATTTCGGTTCTTTCAAACCTTATTCCCGGTGAGACCGGCGAGATCTGCCATGCTTTCATGCGCGGAGAAACACAGAAGAGTATGCAGATGCAGATGAAGTATCTCTCCCTTATAAACGCACTCTTCTGCGAGGTCAATCCTATTCCCGTAAAGGCGGCTATGAGCGCAATGGGATATTGCGAGAATTACCTCCGTCTGCCCCTTACCCCAATGGAAGAGGCAAATGAGGCAAAGCTCATTTCAATTATGAAATCACACGGAATTATTTAAGAGGTAAAAACAATGAAGGTTATTGTTTGCGGCGCATCGGGAAAGATGGGCAAGGAGCTTATCGGTGCAATTGAGGGAGGCTACGGCTGTGCAACCCTTGCGGCGGCTACAGATATCGTTCTTCCAATCGTAAATTGCCCCGCTTATACCGATATTTCTGCCGTTACAGAGGATGCGGATGTAATTATTGATTTTTCGCATCACAGTGCAACGGCTGCTCTGGTTTCTTATGCTCTTGAGCGCAAAATGCCCCTCATCATTGCCACAACGGGTCAGACTGATGAGGAAAAGGAAATGATAAAGAAGGCTTCCGAGCAGATCCCCGTTTTCTATTCCGGAAATATGTCCATCGGTATCGCCCTTCTCGTTTCACTTGTAAAGCAGGCTGTGAGAATGTTCCCGGATGCGGATGTTGAGATAACGGAAGTACATCATAATCAGAAGGTGGATGTTCCGTCAGGTACGGCTCTTATGCTTGCAGAGGGAGCAAGGGAAGCAAAAGAGGGCGGAAAATTCAATATAGGCAGACATGAAAACGGAAGAAGAGAAAAAGGCGAGATCGGTATCCATTCTCTCCGAATGGGCAAGGTTGTCGGAGAGCATGAGGTCAGAATCGATACAGGCTCACAGACCATCATTCTCTCCCATAAATCCCATAGCCGTGCACTTTTTGCGGAGGGCGCTCTTACGGCGGCAAATTATCTTATGACAAAGGAAAGAGGTCTTTATAGTGTCAACGATATGCTTGGATAAAAAATTCGATATGATTTGCGACAATCTGGGCGTAAATGAAGCGGGTCATCTCACTTTTGCCGGTGCTGATACCGTCGCTCTTGCGGAAAAATACGGAACTCCTCTCTACCTTCTCGATGAGGACAAGATAAGAGAAAAGTGCCGCATATATATGGGCGCAATGAAGAAGTATTTTGGCGAGGATTCCATGCCCCTTTATGCGGGAAAAGCACTTTGCATAAAGGATATATACCGCATTATGCGTGAGGAAAAAATGGGAATCGACGTCGTTTCGCCCGGTGAGATATATACTGCTTCGGCAGGCGGATTTCCTATGGAAAATTCGTATTTTCACGGGAATAATAAGACGGATGCGGACATTGCCTTTGCAATGGACAAGGGTGTTGGATATTTCGTTTGCGACAGCGTGACAGAGCTTCTTCAAATTCAGAAGGAAGCTGAAAAAAGAGGTGCTGTTCAGAAAATACTTCTCCGCATCACCCCCGGAATCGACCCCCATACGCACAAAGCAATAAGTACAGGTAGCGTTGATTCAAAATTCGGTGCAGCCATCGAAACAGGACAGGCTAAAGAGCTTCTCACACGTGCTCTTAGGCAGAAAAACATCGCCGTTATGGGCTATCATTGCCACATAGGTTCACAGATATTTGAAAGTGAGCCCTTCATTTCTGCGGCAGAAATAATGCTTGATTTCTCCGCCGACATGAGAGATGAGCTCGGTTTTGAAGCCGAGATAATAAATCTCGGAGGCGGAATGGGAGTGAGATATCTTCCCGAGCACCCGGTAATAGATTATGAGGCAAACATTGGAGAAATTGCTAAGCATATGAGAAGGGTCTGCGAGGCGAGAGGATTAAAATTCCCCTCCGTGCGCATGGAGCCGGGCAGAAGCATAGCTGCAGATGCCGGAATGACACTTTACAGCGCAGGAACTGTTAAAATGATTCCCGGTTTTAAGAGCTATGTGTCGATTGATGGCGGTATGCCCGATAATCCGAGATTCGCTCTTTATCAGTCTCCTTATAGCGTTGCGCTTGCAAACAGAATGAATGATGAATGTGATTTTATCTGCACGGTTGCTGGCAGATGCTGCGAAAGCGGTGATATCATCCAGGAAGATGTAAGGATGCCGAGGCCCGAGAGAGGGGATATCGTTGCTGTTATGACGACGGGAGCTTATAACCACTCGATGGCGTCAAATTATAATAGAATTCCCCGCCCACCTGTGGTAATGCTGTGCGGCGGCGAGGATAGGCTGATAATTCGCAGAGAAACATATGAGGATATGCTCAGATGCGAGGTATAACAAAAACGCCCTTTTGTCTTTCGACAAAAGGGCGTTTTTTGTTGGCGCGCCATGCAGGATTCGAACCTGCGACCTACCGGTTCGTAGCCGGGCACTCTATCCACTGAGCTAATAGCGCATGACTGATTGGTAATCATCCAACATTATGGTATTTTATCATACTTTTTCAATTTTGTCAATAGTATTTTTGAAAAAATATCCCTCAAATTTTCTTTTTTTGATTTTTTTAAATAAATCTACTGCAAATTGTTGCAAAATCGCCCCATAGGTGATATAATATGTATGGCAAAAAATTTCGCAGGAGGTTTTCATGAAAAAACGCATTCTTGTTGTCAGCAGTGCCAATATGGATTTTGTTTTGAATGTTTCAAGAATCCCCGAACCGGGCGAAACGGTTATGGAAAATGGCAAGTATCACCTTATTCCCGGCGGAAAGGGCGCAAATTCCGCAATCGCTGTGGAGCGTCTTGGCGGTGACTGCGTTTTTTGTGCAAAG
>CAYPKQ010000007.1:0-27478 GCA_964411355.1 uncultured Lachnospiraceae bacterium | reverse complement strand
CAGATCAGCTCATTTTTTAATCGGTATCCTACAGTTCGCTAAATTACTGTTTATGGCTTATACTTGCGGAAAAGCTGCTTATGTGTGCCATGCGCTTTTGTTGGTTCTGCAATATATTTATACAGCTCGCAAATAATTTATATTGACATGGGGGGATTTTTGCAATATAATTATAATAGCATATATTTTTCGACAAAAAGGAGAAAAAGATGAATTTTAATTTTGAATATCACAAGTCTCTTGCATCTCTCCATGTGGGATGCGAAGCACCGAGAGCATATTATATCCCTTATCAGAGTGAGGAAAAAGCAAAAGATGCAAACCGCGCTTCAAGTGCAAATTTTATTTCGCTTTGCGGCGATTGGATTTTTAAATACTATAATTCTATCTCGGAAATAGATGATTTTTGTGCAGAAAATTTTACTACCGAGGAATTTGAAACGCTGACAGTTCCCATGAGCTGGCAGGTCATGTGCAAGAGAGGATATGACACCCCAAACTATATGAATATCAATTATCCTTTCCCCATAAATCCCCCTCATGTTCCAAATGAGAACCCTTGCGGTCTTTATGTGCGTTCATTTAATGTCACGGAGAAAATGTTGAAGGAAAAAACACTTTATCTCAATTTTGAGGGTGTTGATTCATGCTTCTACCTTTTTGTAAATGACAAATTTGCTGCATACAGCCAGGTCAGCCACATGACAAGCGAAATTGACATAACTCCCTTTGTTTCAAAGGGCAAGAATACATTGAAGGTTCTCGTTCTCAAATGGTGTGACGGATCATACCTTGAGGATCAGGATAAATTCCGTTACAGCGGTATTTTCCGCGAGGTATTTCTCCTTATGCGTGACCCTGTTCACATTGTTGATATCTATGCGAGACATGAAGTTTCAAAGGATCTATCTCATGCAGATATTGACCTTACACTTACTTCAAACGGAAGATGCAATGCTTCATACAAGCTCATCTCTCCCGATGGAGATAAGCTTTGCTCGGGTGAAACAACCATAAACAAAGAGGGGAAAGCACTTCTTTCGATTGATTACCCCATTCTTTGGAATGATGAAGAGCCCAAGCTCAATGCTCTTATCATTTCTTCGGGCACAGAGCATATTTGCCTCTATCTTGCGCTCAAGAGAATGGAAACTGTTAATAGAGTTGTATATATCAACGGCAAAAAGGTAAAGGTGAAAGGCGTAAACCGCCATGACAGCGACCCATACCTCGGCTCGGCGACTCCTATGGATCATATGCTCCGTGATCTTTATATAATGAAGCGACACAATATAAACACAATAAGAACCAGCCATTATCCAAATGATCCCCGTTTTCTTGAGCTTTGCGACAGACTCGGTTTTTATGTTGTTGACGAAACCGACCTTGAATGCCATGGCATGAGCTATTATTCGGGCGGAAGAAGCCACTGGGATGACCTGACAAATTCCGATGAATGGACAGAGGCTTATCTTGACAGAGCTGTGCGTATGTTTGAAAGAGACAAAAACCACGGATGCGTCATTATGTGGTCTCTCGGAAATGAAAGCGGAATCGGTAAAAATCAGCGCATTATGGCAGATTATATCCACGGCAGAATGCCCGGAAGCTATATACACTGCGAGGATCTGAGCCGCAGAATCGTTCGCCCCGGAGATGCTGTTCTCAATGCCGAGGACGTCGGATATGATTTTATCGACATTGACAGCCGTATGTACCCAACCGTTGAGGAAATAAAAAGCAAGCATATCGAGCGAAAGGGCAATAATCTCCCATTCTATCTTTGCGAATACTCCCATGCAATGGGTAACGGCTCCGGTGACTTTAAGATGTATTGGGACTATATCTACAAAACAGACTGTTTCTTTGGCGGCTGTGTTTGGGAATTTACCGACCATTCTGTTGCCACGGGTGATGACAGATACAGAGATCCCCATTTTATTTATGGCGGCGATTTCGGAGATTTTTCAATCGATGAAAATTTCTGCGTTGACGGGCTTGTTTATCCCGACAGAAGAATCCATAGCGGACTATGCGAGCTGAAGCAGGTGATAAAGCCCTTTGCCGTTACAAATTATGAGGGCGGCAAGCTCCGGATAAAGAATCTGCGCTTCTTTAGGTCACTTGATGACCTTGACCTTTTCTGGAAGGTTACAAAAAACGGAAAAACAGTGAAAGAGGGCAGAATTGCATCCCTTAATATAGCTCCGATGGCGAGAAAAACCTATATTCTTCCTATTTCAGATATTGACCTTGACGGATATACATATCTTGATATTTCCTTGAGGCAGAACAGCACAAAGGAATGGGCTGATGCAGGCTATGAGATCGGCTTTGAACAGCTCACGCTTTGTGAAGCTCACAAGGGCTGTGCCGAAAAGCGTATTTCAGATTGTGTTTCCACCGAAATGGATGAAAAAGAGATAAAAGTAACTGCAGGTGATGCTGTTTATACCGTGAACCGTTCGAGCGGACTTATAACCTCAATAAATGCCTCGGGAAGAGAGCTTCTTTCTTCTCCCATGAGACCCACCGTTTGGCGTGCTCCCACCGATAACGATAGATATATCAAGAAAGATTGGATGGCAATGGGCTATGACAGAGCTGCCGCATTCTGTCATTATGTAAAGCTGGTCGGAAGCGATGAAAATCCGCAGATCGAGACACGTCTGTCCCTCGGTGCACCTGCAAGAGAGGTTATTCTCGATGCCAAGGTGACATATAGCTTCAGTGCAGAGGCGGGAGTTAAGATCGATATGGACGTAAATGTCAATGAAAGTGCAATTCACTTGCCCAGGTTTGGAGTTGAATTTCTCATGCCCGAGGACACCGAAAAGCTGAAATATTTTGGCAGAGGAGATCTTGAAAGCTATATTGATAAGCGTCATGCATCAAAGATGGGTGTATATTCCTCGAGTATCTGCGAGCATTTTGAGCATTATGTGCGTCCGCAGGAGAATATGGCGCACACCGACACAAAATGGACGATGGTATATTCCTATGCGGGACACGGACTTCTTGCGGCAAAGACTTCAGGCGGTGAGGATATCAGCTTTAATGCTTCTCACTATACTCCGGGGCAGCTTACCGAAACAGCACACGATTTCGAGCTTGTTCCAATGAAGGAGACCTGCGTTAATATTGATTTCAGACAGGCAGGTATCGGATCACATTCATGCGGATTCCCGCTTCCAAAGGAATTTTGTCTTGATGAAAAAGAATTCAAATTCTCATTCCGTCTTGTTCCTGTTTTTGCTGAAAATATCGATCCCTTCAATTATACGGATATATAAAAATCCGGGGCTGAGTCATCAGCCCCTATCTTTTAGCATAAGTTTTTCCAAATGCAGCCGATAAATTACTGTTTAACAGATAATACAAAACGGGGTGAATCAGTTGCTTTTTGAAGAGCAATTGGTTCAACCCGTTCATTTGTATTTTGCAAAAATTATTCTTTTGGCTTTTCGGGAAATTCAGAATAAAACTTTGTTTTTTCCCTTTCATTTTTTTGCACTTTCGGTACATCCGAATAGAATTTTTTAAAGGTTTTTGAAAAGTGAGACTGACTGCCGAAGCCGCAAAGGGATGCGGCCTCTGTAACGTTTTTTCCGTAATTTAACATATGCTTGGCTTCTTTAAGTCTTACAGAAATTATATATGCCTTCATGGTCATTCCAACTTTTTCCTTGAAGACCCTGGAAAGATATGAGCGGTTCATATTGAATCTTGCTGCGATATCCTCTACCTTTATCGGAAGCATATAATTTTCGTCAATAAATTCCTTTACCTCGGTAATATAATCCTTTGAATCTTCTTTTTTGTTCGGAAAAAGTTCAAGATACCAGCGCACCAGAATTGAAGCAACAAACAGATCGCGGCGTCCCTCATAATCAGCTGCCGAAAGTATCTCAAGAAAAATATCGGGGGAAGATGGAATAGCACTGGGAAGCAAAGCAAAATCACGGCTGACCTCACCGTCAAAGCCTACATATATGCACTCTGATTCCTCTGTTATTACATATTCAAACATAACCCCCTGGGGGCGATATAAGCATTTCCAGGCTCTATAGGGTGTCTTTCGCCTCTTGTTTCAAAATACCCACTGCCACTCAAAAAATATCGAACCATAGTAAAATTCCGTTTTTCCGGACCGTCTGTTTTTCCGGGAAAATGCTTGACGTGACCGAAAAACATTGGATTGATATCCTTCAGCTTGGCGTTTAAAACATATTCCTCAACTATACTGTATTTATCCTGTGACCTTTTCAGTGCCTTTCCCTCTATCACTTTTCGACCTCCCATGTTATCATGCTGACAGCATTTGACATTCTATACCCCTCGGCTGTATATGAGATGGAGTTTTCAAACTGAACATGGTCGCCCCTTGCCGCATCGTATGAAGCGGAATCGCAGACCTCAAATTTATAATTATTCGGATTCTTTTCTGTGGGATTAAGGCATTTTGTGAATACGATATAATGAGTTCTGTTTCCGGAGTTGCGGGAAAAATATACAATAACTCCCTCAGGATGCTCGTCAAGAGCCTCCTTTATCGCCTTGGGGCTGACATCATATGTCAGTGTTGACTTGATGGCTTTTCCACCAACATTGAATCTTGCATCGATATTTGACCTTGATATAAGTATGGGATTTCCGTAAAGAACGCTTTTTTGCGTAGTTGCACCGTTATTTCCCGAATTTGCAAGGGCAACTGTATATGGATCGGCCGGCAGATTATCGGTCTGACCGCTTCTGAAATCATATCCTTTGGTAAGCTTTGCGCCCATATTATTTAGCACCATGGCAATTGATGCAAGATAACAGCCTTCGTCCATCCAATCCTTACCTTTTCCGTATTTGTCGATCATAAAACTCTTTCTGACACCGCCCTCGGTAAATGAAATTCCCGAAAGCAGAGATGCATTCCAGTCGCTTCCGGTGGCACTATGTTGGCTGTACCATGTAAAGGCAGTATCCTTTGAAACCGTTATCGTGCAGCTTGCGCTTTTATCTCCCGAAACAGCTTTGATTTTTGCCTTTCCGGGGGCGAGAGCAGTATAATTTCCCTTTGAATCGATCATAACGACGTCTTCATTATCCGATGTCCACTTTATATCGTCCGTACCGAAATTATAGGGAGTGAGAGTTGCGTAAAGAGTTCCGACAGCATATAGCTTGACAGTTGTGCTGACAAAGGAAAGGGATATTCCGTCCGGCTCGATTGGCTCAAATGCCCACATTTGTTCTTCGCTGCCCGTAAATTTGCAAAGCGAAACATAATTGTGATCATAGCGGGATTTCTTCTCGGAAATGCCGAGTGTAAAGGACTCTTTGCCGGCTGCAGGGGAGATCGTGTAATATCCGCCGGAGGCTGAATAGATAACGAATCTTTCTGTTTTTTCCTCAGCTTCTCTTTTAGTAAGTACCTCGCCCTCGCTCATAAGTCCTTTGAACGAGAGCGCATATTTTCCCGCCTCGCTCTGTGGGCGAAGGATATATGTACCGTCAGAAAGCCTCTCAATATAAATATCCTGTGCCTCTCCTCCGTTTTTCTCGTCAAGATATGCAGAGCCCTTGGCATCGTACATCATGTCATAAAGATCCATATAAAGACCGCTATGGCAGTTTTTAATTCTGTAAACGCCGCTTTTCAGCACGTTTTCAAGGTTTGCTGTTTTCTTTGCGCTCTTTACCGCATAAATGGGAGAGGGAACAATGGAGAAAACAAATATCAGAGCTAAAAAGAGGCTGATAAGTTTCTTAAAATTCATAAAATTAACCATCCTTATTTTTGCACACACAGTAATTATACACGATTTTGCCATCCAATTGCTGAACATATTGTTAATTTTAATATGTAAAAGGCATTTTCTCCAAATTATTTGCTCTTTTTGCCGCAAATTCAAAGTTTATTGAAGCAAGATGTTGTTTTTATATAGATAAACAGAAAATTTTTCATATTTATCATAAGTCAAACTGCACAAAAAAATATGGCAAAAATTGTCGAATATTTTGGGCAAAAAGTTGTCGTTTTCTCTTTACTTTTGACCAAATGTGTGGTAAAATTATAAGCGTAATCCGAGATCACTGCAGCGGCTGATGCGTATGCTTTGAAATTAGGAATTTTTCGAGCATTTTGACACTTACCGCGATGGTGGTTTGCCTCTCCGTCTCGGTATTTTTTTGTGCAAAAGACAAAAAACGGTGAGAGACTTCGGGCAATCGGAAAGCATGGGTAAAAAATAAAATTTGGAGGACATGGTTATGAAACTTATCTACGGTGTCAAAGACAAACCCAAATTCGGTCAACTTCTTATTTTCGCATTCCAGCAGGTTCTTGCGATCATGGCGGCAACCATTGCTGTTCCCGCAATCGTCGGAAACGGAATGACAGCATCGGCAGCACTTTTCGGTGCCGGTGTAGGTACTCTTGTTTATCAGCTTTTCACAAAATTCAGAAGTCCTGTTTTCCTTGGCTCTTCATTTGCTTTCATCGGCTCTATGCTTGCAGCATTTGCAGGTGCTGTAGGTAACGGTGCTCTCGGTTATCTAGGACTTATCATCGGTGCGGCTTTTGCAGGTCTCGTTTATGTTGTTCTTGCTATCCTTGTAAAGGTTGCAGGTGTAAACTGGATCAACAAGCTCATGCCTCCCGTTGTTATCGGTCCTACAGTTGCTCTCATAGGTCTTTCCCTTGCAGGCGCAGCTGTCAATGATGTGTTCTCTTATGGTGCACACGACGGAAACGGCTTTATAATGACAACAAACATCTGGGTCTCCTTCATTTGCGCAATGGTAACTCTAGTTGTTGTAGTTGTTGTTTCAACATACGGTAAGAAGATGGCGAGACTCATCCCCTTTATTATCGGTATTATTGCAGGCTATGCAGTAGGTCTTGTATTTACCTTTATCGGTATTGCAACAAATAATGCGGCTCTTCAGATCATTGATTTTGCTCCCTTCAAGGCACTTGTTGCAGAGGGGGTTGGTCTCAGCACATTCATTGCTCTTCCCGAGTTTACATTTGTTGAGGCATTCAAGGGCGTAGGCGATTTCAATATGTCTTATCTCGCAACAATTGCGGTAGCGTATATCCCTGTTGCATTCGTTGTATTTGCTGAGCATATCGCAGACCATAAGAACCTTTCTTCTATCATCGAAAGCGATCTTCTCGAGGATCCCGGTCTCCATCGCACACTTCTTGGTGACGGCGTTGGTTCGATCGTTGGTGCAATCTTTGGCGGATGCCCCAATACAACATACGGCGAATCCGTTGGTTGCGTTGCTATCACAAAGAACGCATCGGTTGTAACGATTACAGCGGCTGCTATTATGACAGTTGTTATTTCCTTCATTTCTCCTTTCGTTGCATTCCTTGATTCTATCCCCGGTTGCGTAATGGGCGGCGTTTGTATCACTCTTTACGGCTTTATCGCAGTTTCGGGTCTTAAGATGATCCAGAAGGTTGATCTTGAGAATAATGCAAACCTCTTCACAACCTCTGTTATCCTTATTTCCGGTATAGGCGGTATGGCAATGTCCATCGGTAAGGTTACAATCACATCTATTGCTTGTGCTCTTATTCTCGGTATCATCATTAACGTTCTTCTCTCCAAGAAGAAGCCCGATGCTGAATAAGTCATAATATAAATTTGGACTGCGCCTCTTGGTGCAGTCCTTTTTTGGAGGGAATTTAACAGCAATTTGTCGAGGAGTTTCGCCGTCCCCTACAAAAACACATCTTCGACAGTTCGCTAAATTACTGTTCGACAAAAAAGAGGGGTTATTGCAACCCCTCGGATATATAAAAGTCATCTCGGAGAACGGCACAGATGCCGATGTTTTTGTATTCGCCCTTGATGAGCATTCCTTCTCTGCGTATGCCCTCGAATTTCATGCCGACCTTCTCCATTACCCGCCGGCTGGCGTCATTGCCCTCGATAAATTTAGCTTCTGCACGGTGAAGGGCAAGGTTGTCAAAGCCAAATTGAAGGACTGCACGAAGAGCCTCGGGGGCAATGCCTCTGCCTCTGTAATCGGGATTAAGAACATAACCCATTTCTGCTCCGTCATTTGCATAATCAAAAGAGGTAAAGCCGCAGGTGCCTATCATTTTTCCGTTTTCTTTCAGTGTTATTGCCCAATCGAAAAAATCTCCCACTCTGTATCTCGTTCCGAGATATTCAAGATAATCTCTTGTGTATTTCTTGTCGGGGTGAGGAAACCACGTTAAAAATTCGGTGACATCACGCCTTTTGGCATATTCAAACATATCGGATGCATCATCTGCTCGCATTTTGCGCAAAATGAGTCTGTTTGTTTCGAGCTGCGGCATTTTGGTGAAAATTTTATATATCAGTGCGCGTTTTATTTTTCATCATCCCCATTTTCATAACTTTGTGTTACATTATAAGCTAAAAATAGGAAAAATTCAAGACATTTTATTGAATTAATATAAATTTTATTACAAATACTGTACAAATTGAATTTTTTGTGATATAATATAAGATACACATTTGTGCTTTGACGTTTATTTGAAAGGTGATTTTTATCTATGTGCGGTTTTGTCGGCTTTTCGGGCAAGCTTGAAAATAAAAAAGAAATAGTAAATGCCATGATGGGTCGCATTGTACATAGAGGTCCCGATATGGCGGGAGATTATCTTGACGAGGATATGGCTTTGGGTTTCAGACGTCTTAGCATAATAGACCTTTCCCGGGATGGCAGACAGCCTATGGAGAATGAGGACGGTAGCCTTGTTATAGTCTTTAACGGTGAAATTTATAATTTTCCCGAGATCAGACGCAGCCTTATCGAAAAGGGTCATGTTTTCAAAAGCAATGCAGACACAGAGGTGCTTCTGCATGGGTATGAGGAATACGGTTCTGACATTACCTTGAAAATCAGAGGAATGTTTGCCTTTGTTATTTGGGATAAGAATAAAAAGACTCTTTTCGGTGCAAGAGACCACTTCGGTATAAAGCCTTTTTACTATGGCAGTACGAGCGATGGCTCGCTTATCTTCGGCTCGGAGATAAAAAGCTTTCTTGAGCATCCGAAATTCGTTAAGGCGGTAAATAAAAAGGCACTTCGCCCATATCTGACTTTTCAGTATTCTTCCATGGAGGAAACCTTTTTTGAAGGTGTGAAAAAACTTCCCCCCGCTCATTATTTCACATGGAGCGAAGAGGGCGGAATGAAAACCAAGAGATATTGGGATGTGGATTTTTCCGAGGGCAGCGAGAGCTTTGAGCATTACCGCGACGAGCTTGACAAAACCGTAAGAGAATCTGTTGCCGCTCACAGGATAAGCGACGTTAAGGTCGGTTCCTTCCTTTCGGGCGGAGTTGATTCCAGCTATATAACTGCGGCGCTCATGCCCGATGAAACATTTTCTGTTGGATTTGCTTTTGACAAGTTCAATGAAACAGACGAGGCCGGCGAGCTTTCAAAAATTCTCGGAATAAAGAATTTCAAAAAGATGATCGAAGCTGATGAGTGTTTTGAACATTTTGAAGAGATTCAGTATCATATGGACGAGCCTCAGTCAAATCCGTCATCTGTTCCGCTTTATTTTCTCGCAAAGCTCGCAAAGGAGCACGTAACGGTCGTTCTTTCGGGCGAGGGCGCAGATGAGATCTATGCGGGCTACGAATGGTATGACGAAACTCCCATGATGCGCAAGTATAAAAAGATTCCCGGATTTATCAGACACTTTGCGGCATCGGTGGCCGCAAGATTGCCTTATTTCAAGGGACATGATTTCATAATCAAGGGTAGCTCACGCCCCGAGGACTATTTTATCGGACAGGCTTTGGTATTTCCCGAAAAGGAAGCACTTTCTGTTCTCCGTGACGAATATAAAAACGCTCCGAGCGTAAGGGAGATAACCGCACCCATATATGCAAGGGTCAAGGGCAAGAGTGAGCTTATCAAAAAACAGTATCTTGACCTTAATCTGTGGCTTCCGGGGGATATTCTCCTGAAAGCCGATAAGATGAGCATGGCAAGCTCCCTTGAGCTTCGTGTTCCTTTCCTTGATAAGGTCGTAATGAAGCAGGCAGAGGAGATTCCCGCACGCTTTAAGATAAACGAGAAGAATACGAAATATGTTCTTCGTGAGGCATCTCACAAAACGCTTCCCGATGAGTGGGCAAACAGGACTAAAAAGGGCTTTCCCGTGCCTATCCGCTATTGGCTCAGAGAGGAAAAATACTATAACATCGTAAAGGAATATTTTGAAGCAGATTTTGCTTCCGAATTTTTCAAAAAGGAAGCTATTATGAAGCTTCTTGATGACCATAAAAACGGCAAGGCGCAGAATCAGCGCAAGATTTGGACTCTTTTCACTTTCCTTGTTTGGTATAAGAAATTTTTTATTGAGGAATAAAGAAAAATGACAGATATAAATCTCGTTCCAGTGCTTCTCGGCGGAGATCTTAACAGCTATAATGTTGCCCGTGCTTTCCATGAGAAGTTTGGCATCGTAACTCATGTTTTCGGCAGATATCCCATAGGTCCCACAAAGGATTCGAGGATAGTGAAATTTCATATTGTGCCAAAGCTTGACAGTGATGATATCATGGTCGAGGAAATGCGCAATTTTGCCGAAAAAAACTCAGGTGCTGCGCTTATACTTCTCGGCTGCACCGATGATTATGCTGCAATGATAATCAGAAATAAGGGAAGGCTTGAGGACAAATATATTTGCCCATACATTGATGAACCCCTTATGGATACTCTCGTCAGCAAGGCTGTTTTTTACGAGATGTGCGAAAAATATGATATTCCGTATCCAAAAACACGAGTGCTTGATGCTTCTTTTGACGAAAATGAGCTGACCGAGGAGAGCCTTGGCTTCTCTTATCCGATAATAGTTAAGCCCTCCAGCAGTATTGCCTATTGGAAGCATCCCTTTGATGGCATGAAGAAGGTCTATACCGCCGCAGATAAGGAAGAATCGGCAAATATCATGCGTGAGATCTACGGTGCCGGTTATCCCGATAAGATGATCCTTCAAGATATGATCCCGGGTGATGACTCCAATATGTATGTTCTGACCGCTTATTCCGATAGGGATAACGATGTTAAGATGATGTGCCTTGGACACGTGCTCCTTGAAGAGCATACCCCAAAGGGTCTTGGAAATCATGCGGCGATAATAACAGAGCATATGCCATCCCTTACCGAAAGATTCAGAAATATGCTGAATGATATCGGATACAGAGGCTTTTCGAATTTTGATATAAAATACGATTCCCGTGACGGCTCGCTTCGTGCCTTTGAGATAAATCTGAGGCAGGGAAGAAGTAATTTTTATATTACTGCCGCAGGGATCAATATTGCGGAGATCCTTGTGAGAGACAATATTCTCTGCGAGAAGCTTGAATATACAGAGTGCAGCGAAAGCCATCTCTGGCATACCATTCCCTTTGGTGTGGTTAAAAAATATGTCCATGATGAAAAATCTCTCGAAAAGGCTAAAAAGCTGAAGAGAGAGGGTAAGTCAAAGACCTCGCTCTGGTATGCTTACGACCTTTTGAGAAGTCCAAAGAGGCTTGTTTGGGTGGCAGAGCATATGCGCCGTCAGTACGGCAAATATAAAAAATACTGCAAATAAGGCAGGGAAGAAGCTTGCAAAACTTGCAAAAGAAAAATAAGATTCTTGGCATTCTTGGCGGTCTCGGACCGATGGCAACGGTTTATTTTTACGAAATGCTCACCGAGCATACCTTTGCCGAGCGTGACCAGGATCATATAGACATGATAATCAGCAGCAGGGCAACAACTCCCGACAGAACGGCATTTGTGCTCTCCAGGAGCGATGAGAACCCTCTGCCGATTATGCAGGAGGAAGCTGAAAAGCTTATAAAATGCGGAGCGGATATCATTTCCATTCCGTGCAATACGGCGCATTATTTTTATGATGCACTCGCTCCCATGCTTTCTGTGCCGATGGTGAATATAATTTTTGAGACCGTGAGCTTTGCAAAGAATGCAGGAGCCCAAAAGATCGGTATTCTTGCAACCGAGGGCACTGTTTTCTCGGGTGCATATGAAAAGGTGTGCTCCGAGATGAGCGTTGGATATGAAGCACCCGATGCGGAATATCAAAAAATGCTCTCGGATATAATTTATGGCGAGATAAAGCAGGGCAGGGATGCCGATATGGCGAAATTTGCCGATGTTTGTCGCCATATGAAGGAAAAGGGCTGTGAGAGGCTTATTCTCGGGTGCACCGAGCTTTCGCTCATTGCAAAAAAGCACAGCCTCGGAGATGAATTTATTGATTCTCTTGAAGTGCTGGCACTGAAAACAATAAAAATGTGCGGAAAAACTCCCGTTGGTTTTTCCGATGAGATGATGAAATTCGTTATTTGACAGAGGTAAATGCTTTGAAACTTGCTCTTCTTCTTGAAAAAGTGAATATTTTGAGCTTAAATGATTCCCGCATGCTCGAAGAAGAGATAGATTTTCTCTGCTGTGATTCGAGAAAGGCGGCTGAAGGCTCTGTTTTCGTTTGTATCAAAGGTGCTGTCTCCGACGGACATGATTATGCCGCATCGGCATACGGAAAAGGATGCAGAATTTTCGTTGCGGAAAGAGAGCTTTCTCTTCCCGATGACGCAAAGGTTCTTATCTCGGATAATACCAGAATAGCTCTTGCCGAAATGTCGCAAAAATTTTTCGGTGATCCGTCAAAAGAAATCAAGATCATCGGAATTACAGGCACCAAGGGAAAGACAACAACGGCTCAGCTTATTTATCAGATACTTAATGCATCAGATATAAAAGCGGGATATATCGGAACTAACGGAATAATGTATGACGGTCAGTTTTTTGAAAGCGTCAATACAACTCCCGAAAGCTACGATCTTGCTTATTACATGCGTAAAATGATCGATGCTGATGTAAAATATCTTGTTCTTGAGGTTTCCTCTCAGGCTCTTTATATGGAGAGGGTGAGGGGAATTGAGTTTGATTCCTGTGTTTTCACAAATCTTTCTCCCGACCATATAGGTGGGAGCGAGCATCCCGATTTCGAGCATTATAGGGCTTCAAAGGAAAGACTTTTTTCCGAGTTTGCTCCGAAGATCGCTATTTACAATGCCGATGATGATGCCTCGGAATATATGATGAAAAATTGTTCAGCCCCAAAATTCAGCTTTTCCCTTTGCGGAAAGGGGCATTTTAATGCGGATGATCTCGTGCTTTACCGTGAGAGCGGAAAGCTGGGAATCAGATTTCGAATGAGCGCAGGAAGTGAGCTTTCGGGCATGGCAGATCTTCCGCTTCCCGGTGATTTCAATGCTTCAAATGCTCTTGCGGCGACTGCGGTTTGCATTTCCGCAGGTGTAAAATTTGAAGATATACTTTCTTCCCTCTCAAATGTTTCGATGCGTGGAAGATTTGAGGTTGTGGATGCGCTGCCTTATGCTACATTCGTTATAGATTATGCCCATAACGGTATGAGCCTTCGCAGCGTGCTTTCCACTCTGCGTAAATATGAGCCTGCAAGGCTGATATGTGTTTTCGGCTCTGTTGGCGGAAGAACAAAGCTTCGCCGCGCAGAGCTTGGCAAGGTCGCCTCGGAAATGTGTGATTTTTGCATAATAACATCGGACAATCCCGATAATGAGGAGCCGATGCAGATAATAGATGAGATCGCCGCAGCTTTTGCTGCGGATGGCTGTGACTATGTTAAAATACCAAGCCGCCGCGAGGCAGTGCTATACGCTGTCAAGAACGCAAGAAAGGACGATATCATCCTTTTTGCGGGCAAGGGTCACGAGGAATATCAGCTCATCTGCGGAAAAAGAGAATATTTCTGCGAGAGAGAAACTATAATTGAAGGAGCATTCTCAATGCTTCTGGGAAGGTGAGGTTTAAAATGGCTTTTTACCGATTTGCCGATAGGGTTTTCGAGCTAAAAAACAAATATGCTTATACCGCAAGGCTTTGTGCAGATTATGAGATCGAAGCGGAGAAAGCCGACTATGTTGTTGAGGTCAATGACGAAGAGATAATGGCAGAAAGCAAGGATAATTCTGCTGACTTTCCGCCGGCTTATCTCGAATCGCTTGCAATATACAGAAAAATATGTGCTTTTCTTGCGGAGGATAATTGCTTTCTGTTTCATGCCGCCGTTATTGAATATGAGGGAAAAGCGTATGCTTTTACGGCGAAGAGCGGCACGGGAAAGACGACACATATTTCCCTTTGGGAAAAGGCTTTTGGCGATAAGGTGCGAATTATCAATGGAGATAAACCGCTTGTCAGACGCACTATGGCTGAAGGTAAGGTTGAATTTATCATCTATGGCACTCCTTGGAGCGGTAAGGAGCATAAAAATATAAATACGTCTGCAAAGCTTGGCGGTATATGCCTGCTTGAGCGTTCCGAGTCGAATTTTATCGAAAAGGCGGGATGCGAGGCACTTCCGTTTCTGATGGGACAGGTGCTTGTAAAGAAGGACAGTGATTATCTTATGGGACTTATGAACTTTATCGGTGATCTGGTTACATATGTTCCGATCTACAGGCTTGGCGTCAATACCGATATTTCCGCTGCACAGGTTGCAAAAACAGGACTTTTAAACGGTATTTAATGGGTCGTTTTCATTAATACACCGAAATAATATAATTATCCGGAGGATATATTCATGAAGCTTAATGAGGGATTTGTAATTCAGAAAATAGGAGATAGCTTTTATGCCGTTCCTGTGACAAAAAATTCTGCCATCGGTAACAGTATGATAAAGCTCAATGAAACTGCTCATCTTATGTGGAAAAAGATAGAGGCGGGGCTTTCACAGGAGGATATTGCACAGGCGATCTCCGAAGAATATAATGTAGATAAGGAAACAGCACTTGGCGATGTAAAGAGCTTTTGCCTGCAGCTGGGAAAGGTTGGAATCCTTGAAGGAATCGATGAGCCTTGAGACTGCACTTCCTCTTATTGAAGCAGCATTTGATGCAGGTGCTCCGTTCCGCTTTTATCAGAGAGGAACGAGTATGCTTCCCATGCTGAAGGAGGGCAGAGATTCCGTCAGTATCGTTTCGCCGCGAGTTCGTGAGCCGAAGGTTGGAGAGGTTATACTGTACCGAAGAAAAAACGGTGCTTTTGTTCTTCACAGAGCGGTCAAGATCGGGAAAGACGGTAATTTTGTTTGCTGTGGTGATAATCAGACTGTTCTCGAAAAAGGAGTTTTGCCCGAGAGCATAATAGGTGTTCTTGATGGGTATTTTAAGTCCGAAATATGGATATCCGCAGATGATGCCGAATATAAGAAATACGTTAAGAGACGTATGAGAAGTATGTGGCTCAGATCTCTGAAGGGTGTTCTCAAAAAAATATTGAAATAAGGGTTTTTTATGGGCAGATATATAAGTTACAGAAAACGAATGCGTATTATCGCTATCATATCAACTGTTATCGCAGTGGTTATTGCGGTAGCCTTATTTGCTTTGATAGATAGGTATAACGAGAAAGAGCTTATGAAAATGGTCGCTCTTCATAGACTTGATATTGAAGTTTATGAGGATATGAGAAATCAAGATACCGAAGAAGAGGATTTGCTCAGCGATTCTGAAAAAGAACTGCGGGAAAAAATGAAGAATTACGATTTCTATCAGAAGATCGAGGAGAAGCTCACAACATACGTAGCATTTTTCGGAACGGAGACCGTAAGAAAAATGAAAAACGATAATACGAACTGGGTGGCTAAATTCTTTGATACCATGCAAAAGAATTATACCGATACTCATGGAATAAACAGCGGTTCAAGAGGCTCGGATGCATTCTACGGTTATATCACACTTAACTTAAGAGCACTTCAAAACTTTGAATATTTTGATCTGGCTGTTGTTTGCTACGGAGCTCATGACGATCCTGAAACCTTTTCTACATATTATGACGGACTTCTTCGCAGCCTGAAGAATCAAAATGAAAAATGTGAAATATACTGCATTATAGAGGCAAACAAAGAGGGATATAATGAAAATGCGGAGGCTGTAAAACAGATCTGTGCTCTTTATGGTGGGATCTGCATTGATATGAATGAGTATTTCAAAGAGAACGGTGTTGACTTCGATACAACACTTAACGGAATTGAACCTAATTCATATGGAGATATTGAATATTATAATGCCATAATGGCAACTATCGATAATGCACTACAGTCGGGCAGAAGAGTAGGCACAGATAAGAGAGTCAATTTCTCAAGTACACGGGATTTTGATAATTTCAAATACCTTGGCATTGAAAAAATGAAAAAGGTAAGCGACACTGTTTATGAATTTTCATCCTCGGGAAAGATGGCTGCACTTATCTATAAGATCGATGCTCAAAACGGTGAAAACACAAAGATATATGTCAACGGCAAAAAAATTCTGAATGTAAATACAAAATACGGTTTAACGGATGAGCTTGGAGTTGCGATCATATCTACGGAACTTGGAAATATGAACAGAATACGCATTGAAACAGGTACTGAAGAGAATGCAATGAATATTTACGGTATTGCATTGAGTGGATCAAAATGACGGCTTTATGAAAAACACCCCAAAACATACAAATTACGGACATAGAGAAAGAATCAGAAATAAGGTCAAGAAGCACGGGATCGGAGTTCTGGGAGATCATGAGCTTGTCGAATTTCTTCTTTTTAATCTGTACCCCAGAAGAAATACCAATGATATTGCGCATAATCTGATCAACAGATTCGGTTCGATATGCGGAATACTTACGGCAGATAAAAAAGAGCTTTGTACAGTTCCCCTTGTTGGTGAATCCTGCGCCATGTTTTTTGATGCTGCTTGTGAGATCTACCGTCGGGCACTTACCGAAAAGGATTCAAAAGAACCTTTTGATACACTGCAAAAGGTAGGAGAATATTTTGCTCACCGTTTCTTTGGAGAGGGCAGGGAGAAGGTCTGCATTATGCTTCTTGATAATTCAATGTGCCTTATCTCATGTGAAATCCTTTTTGAAGGCTCGGTGAATTCCGCTGCCCTTGACACAAAGAAGATATATAAGTTTGCTTTTGAAAACAATGCGGCAAACGTAATAATTGCTCACAATCATCCGTCGGGAACAGTGATCCCAAGCGAGGATGATATAAGAACCACAGCTCTCATTATGGAGGGACTTGGTTGCATAGGCATAAATCTTGCAGAGCATTTTATTGTTTCAGGTGATAGATATATGCCGATAATGCGCAATTCACATAATTCGAGCATAAGAAAAAATGCCGAGGAAAGCCTCAAAATGGACATGGAGAGCTTTTCTGGGGGGAAAGTGAGTAACAACTCTATTTAGAGCGAAGGGAGAATATTTTTTGGCTGAAATACAGCTTGTTTATCTGAAGGAGCTTGTAAAAAATGATCCCGTTTCGTGCATAAAAAATGCCGATGCGGAGTATATGGGAGCAATTGAAAAAGTAGTAACGGAGCTTCATGAAAGAAGGGCAAATATTGTACTTCTTGCAGGTCCGAGCAGCTCGGGAAAAACTACCACTGCAAATATCATGCGTGATATTCTGTGCAGTAGGGGGCACAAGGCGATAATAGTATCTCTTGACGATTTTTACAGACATAAGGATGACCCGGATTACCCGCTTGACGAAAACGGCGAGCAGGATTACGAGGCACTTGATGCCCTTTATGTAGATAAAATAAGAGAATGTATAGGCGATCTTCTTTTGGGTAAGGAAGTGTATCTTCCCAAATACAGCTTTGAGCTTGGAGCTTCTTCCCTTTTGCCTGAGCCTATCCGACTTGAGAGCGGGGATGTGGTCATAATGGAGGGGCTTCATGCGCTGAATCCGATTATAACAAGCGGCTTTGACAATGAGAGAATAATAAAGATGTTTATAAGTGTTTCAACCAATATAAATGACGGTGAAAGACGTATTCTGTCGGGTAGGAAGATAAGATTTATACGAAGAATGACGAGAGATTCGATATATAGAGGAACAGACGCCTCTTCAACTCTTGCGAGATGGGGAAGTGTGCTTCTTGGAGAGGATAAATACCTTTATCCTTATAGAGACACGGCTCATTTTAAAATAAACACCTTCCATAATTATGAGCTTGCTATTATGAAGCCATTTGCCCTAAAAGCTATTGAAAGGGCAAGGAATGAGCTTAAAGGCGATTATATTGAGGTTATTATTTCCGCTATAGAGCGATTTGAGTCCCTTGACAGAGTCTTCATGCCTGAGGAGTCGCTTATATGCGAATTTGTCCCGGGCGGTAAATATGAAAATTTATAATGTAAGAGGCTGATTTTCAGCCTCTTTTTTCAGCCACATTGGCTTTATTATTTGTTTAAAGGGCAACCTCTGCGTGTCTTATGAAGGAATCCTGTTCATCCTTTGAAAGATTGACAAAATAAGCATTCCAGCCGCAGAGCCGAACTTGGAGATTTGCATATTTTTCGGGAAACTTTTGCGCCGCACGAAGGATCTCGGGGTCAAATACATTTCCATGCATTGCCATTCCGCCTTTTGCGAAATATGTGGTGAGAATGGCGTAAAAAGCATCTATTCCGTCATCACCGCTTACCGCCGACGGATGAAGCACAACATCAAGTACTCATCCGTTGGGAAAAATACTGTGGTCATAACAGCAAACAGAATTAATAAGGGCGGTAATTCCGTTTCTGTCAGCACTAACTGTTGCGCAGAGATTTTTCGAAAGCGGATCACCCGCATTTCTTCCGTCGGGTGTCGCCATTGTTTTTGCTCCTGTGCCGAAGCAGTTGTTTATTGAGAAGGAGCCCGGCTTGAAAACACCGCCTCTGCCATTTTTTCTTCCAAGAAGAAGCAAGGAACAGTATTCTGAAAACTCTTTTGTTATCTCATCTGCAGCTTTATTGCCGTTTCCGTATTTTTCGGGAAGATTGCGAGCTATAAGGCAAAGCTTTTCATTGCCGCAACAGAATCAACAAGGCTGGCAATGGAGAAGAATTGAAGAGCGGTATTATTGTAGTCAGCTCCGCCCTCGTAAACATCTTTGCCAAGCTCTGCGCTTCTGTCATACATTGCGGAAAGTATCGGATCGGGATATATCTCACTATAGTGTTTTTCAATTTCACAAATGCGTTTGCAGCAGAGGTCTGTTAGATAGGAGATCTGTGCCTTAATAGCGTTCTTTAGTGCTTCAAAGCTGTCGGGCATCCCGGTCTCAAGTCCGATAAGGTCACCTGTTTTAAGGTCTCTGCCGTTGTTTATTACAAGCTCTATGGCTTTGGGCGTGTTGATGTGACCTGCACCTGTGCACCCCATTTCCTTGCCCCAGACTGCAGGCTCATAGCATCCGATGGGAGCATAAATTCTTGCATCACTCTCTGTTATGCCCACACGCATAAGGAATTTCACAACCGATTCATCCGAGACGAAAACATAACTGCTGTTTCCTCCTCTGATATAACGAAGCACTGTTTTTATAAGCTTTTCGGGACTTTTTCTTGAGACTCTTACGTGGATTTTGGGCGAATTTATATCAATAGCATTAAATGAATCAATAATTAGATATGTCATCTCGTTTGTAATATCATTTCCGTCCTCATCAATTCCTGCGAACAAAGAGGAGTTCCGAATTTATCTCCGAAGGCAAAGAATTTTCCGAAGAAGAATTTAAGCATTTCCGCTATCTCTTCCTTTGTAAAGGTTTCGTTTCGAATATCATTTTGATAGAAGGGATAGAGCATCATATCAAGCCTTCCGAGGGTTCTGATGCGGCTTCCGCCAACCTTTTCGTGAACGAAAAAGTAGATTATTATGAGTTGAAGAGCCTCGTAAGTGTTCCTTGGGGCGCCCATGGCGATCGAATCAAGGGCTGCGGCGTTATTTGGATTGATCTCGCGGACAGCATCGGCAAGTCTGCGAACAAATGCCAAAATTGCTTCATACGTTATGCGGCAGGATTCATAAAAATCCTTTTGCTTATCGGAGAGAGAGTCCTTTGAGGAATATTTGTTTATTCTATCAAGAATGCCCGTAAAGCCAACCTTTAAAAGCAGGTCGGAATTTGGCGAAATATGACCGAAATCCTCATGCCCGTCGCAAGCACCGTAATTGTTTTTCCAATGTCCCGGAATGTTGTTATGATCTTTAAAATGCTTTTCCCATGCCTCACCCTGCCAGACATATCTCTGATGGGATAAAATATTGCTCGAATCTATCTTGTCTTGGAAAATATCATCGGCATCAATTGCAATTCTTGCATTTTTCAGCACAAAATCATAGGTAAGTGCCTTGATGACGGATTTTGGTCTGTCCTTTACGCTATTATAAAATTTTTCATATTCGATAAAAAGCTCATCGGCTGAAAGACCGCTGCTATCGATCCAATCAACTCTTTTAAATTGCTCTGTAAGATTTGTATTTTGTCTGTCGTAAAATTTCATACTAAAGACACCCGCCTTTCATTTGACATTATATCACGATAAATCTTTTTTCAATGAATATTCCAAAACCACTTGACTGTTTCGACACAAATGTGTATTATCAAATCAAAGGATGTGATACAATGAAAAATTTTATGGATGCAGAACACAACATAAGACATATTTATTTTTCTTGCCGCATTGACACAAATAATGCAAAGAGAGTGCACAAGAACCGTGCATTTCACGGTCTTGTTTTGCACACAGAAGGTGACAGGACATATGTTTTTGAGGACGGAAAAAAGGTAAGAGCGTCCAAAAACGATCTTACCTATCTTCCACTCGGATCAAATTATACAGTTGAAAAGGTAATGGGAAAGGGCGAATGCTACGCCATAAATTACAGTACATATGATGAAACCGAATTTGAGCCCTTTTCGATAAGGCTGAAAAATCCCCCTCTTTTTCTTGAGCATTACAAAAAAGCGGAAAAAGCTTGGAAAAGCAACAAATCAACCTCCCAAATGGAATGCAAAGCTATACTATACCGTATAATCTGCGATATGGTAAAGGAATTTGAGAGCGGTTATGCCCCGATAAATCAACGTTCTCTCCTGCTTCCCGCAATCGAATATATTGAGGAGCATTATACGGGCGAAACTATCAGTATTTCTGACATAGCCCTGCTTTGCGGGATAAGCGAGACATATTTCAGAAGGCTTTTTACTAAGACATATGGTACTTCGCCCGTCAAATATATCCGATCACTGAAAATAAGGCATGCAAAAGCGTTGATCTCCACAGGGCTATATTCTATTTCCGAGGTTGCGGAGCTTTCGGGCTGGGGAGACGAAGCTTATTACAGCTGCGAATTTAAAAAGGCAACCGGCATCTCTCCATCGGACTTTGAACATACATAGATTTATCGCTATGACAAATGCCCTTTATTTTTCAAAGCCCCGGAGGAATCCGTCAGAATCTGCAGAGCAGATATCTCCGCCAACCACCTTATTTCTGTAAACGAGGATATTGGCAAGAACTCTGCCCTCATATCCTTCGTAATTTGTCACCTCATATGTATAGCGAGTGAGCTTTTTCTTCTTGTATTTGCTAAGATCAAGCCCCTGGCTTTTTTGGATCTCGTTGTAAGGTGCAAAAACCTTGTCAAATTCAGCGGGAATGACTACTTCCTTTATTTCAAGGGGATTTCCGCTGACCTCCCAGCCGAATTGTGCAAGAAATTTTACAACGTCATCATTGCTTTTTATCTTGCCATATGAAATGCTTGCAGTTTTGCCATCTGCTTTGTTTTCCTTTGCGGAAACCGCAACGTCGGGCGTGCTTGAGGGCAAAAATGCAATGAGGGTTATGAGCGCAACAAGTGCCAGCGACAGAACTCCGAAGAATTTGAGGGTGTTCGCTTTAAGCGAATAAACAAACATAATTTTTCCTCCCGATATTTACGAAATGTAGTTATTAAATTATATTTTGGGAGGTGAGAATATATGCTTTTTGGAATGGAAAACAGAAAAAATAATATATCGAAGCAAGTTTTTTTGACTTGCTTTTTTTTGTCAATTTTGACATTTGTTGAAAAATCAAGATTTTTATGGCGTTTTTTGTCTCGGTTGTGGAAAACTCTGTGGAAACTGTGTAAAACTCAATGATTTCAAGCATGAAAAATATTTTTTGCGCAAAATGGTCTGTGGAAAACTTTGGTGGAGCCTTCAAAAAAATTTTTTCAAAAAATCAAAATTCGGCATTTTGCACAGCTCTGTCTTTTGAATAAGAAAAACACAAGCCGACAGAATCAGCTTGTGTTTATAAATAGTAATTTATCGAACAGTTGCCGCAAGTGCTGTCAGGTAAAGTTTTGGTCAAGCTTTTTCAAAAGCTTGTGTTTGCCTCACGCACCGCTAAATTCCTGTTTAAAGCATCAGTCCTTTTTAAATTCCACTTTGCCGTCTTTTGCCTTGGCGGTTATTTTATCACCTGCTTTTATTTTTCCTTCGAGCATTTCTGTTGAAAAGGCGTCCTCGACCATTCTGACGATAGCTCGGCGCAAGGGTCTTGCACCGTAGACGGGATCGAAGCCCTCTTTTGCAACAAGCTCTTTTACATTTTCATCAAATTCGATCTCAATTCCCATGTCTTTTATGCGAAGGGCGACCTCGCTCAGCATAAGAGATGCAATTTCGCAGATATTTTCATGAGAAAGCTTGCTGAAAATAATGATATCGTCAACTCTGTTGAGAAATTCGGGACGGAAGGTTGCTTTAAGCGCATTCATTATCCGCTCGTCCTGCTGCTTTTTCTCATCCTCTCCTGCATCGCTCGTAACAAAACCGAGCTGTGCTCTTGCTTTTTCTGCCTGCGATGCTCCCGCATTTGAGGTCATTATGATGATGGTATTCTTGAAATCTACTCTTCTGCCCTGTGAATCGGTGAGGATTCCGTCCTCCAGCACTTGAAGCATAATATTGAAAACATCGGGGTGAGCCTTTTCGATCTCGTCAAAAAGAACTACCGAATATGGCTTGCGGCGTATCTTTTCGGTGAGCTGTCCGCCCTCCTCGAAGCCAACATAGCCGGGAGGTGATCCGATCAGCTTCGAAACGCTGTGCTTTTCCATATATTCCGACATGTCAAGGCGCACCATAGCACCCGGGTCTCCAAACATAACGTCCGCAAGTGCCTTTGTCAGCTCGGTCTTTCCGACGCCCGTGGGACCTATGAAGATAAAGGAGCCTATGGGGCGATTGGGATTTTTCAGACCTATTCTGCTGCGTCTTATGGCCTTTGAAATGGATTCTATGGCTCTGTCTTGACCTATGACCTTGGCTTTGAGAATCTCTTCAAGCTTTATGAGCTTCTCGCTTTCTTCCTCCATGAGTCGACTGACGGGAATACCTGTCCACTGGGTAACGATGTCGGCAATATCGCCCTCATTTACCGCATGACCGCTTGTGTCGTTGCTTTTTTGCCAATCCGAGCGCATTTTTTCGTATTCCTCGCGGAGATTTTTTTCTTCATCACGGAGCTTTGCCGCTCTTTCAAAATTCTGTGCGCTGATGGCTTCTTCCTTTTCCTTTGTAAGAGAATGCAGCTTTTCTTCGATCTCTTTCAGGTCAGGTGGGGAGGTAAAGGCACTTATTCTTATTCTCGAAGCAGCCTCGTCAATAAGGTCTATCGCCTTATCCGGAAGAAAACGGTCGGGAATATATCTCCTTGAAAGGGAAACTGCCGCCTCAATGGCTTCATCTGTTATTTTAAGCTTGTGATGAGCCTCGTATTTATCGCGAAGTCCCTTTAAAATGAGGACTGATTCTTCGGGTGTAGGTTCATTTACCATCACCGACTGAAATCTTCTTTCCAGTGCCGCATCCTTTTCGATGTGACCTCTGTATTCGGAGATGGTGGTTGCACCTACTACCTGCATTTCGCCTCTTGCAAGAGCGGGCTTGATGATGTTTGCGGCGTCAACTGCTCCTTCAGCCGCACCTGCACCGATTATGGTGTGGATCTCGTCGATGAAGAGGATGATCGAGGGATTTTTTGAAACCTCGCTCATGACACCTTTAAGTCTTTCCTCAAATTCACCGCGGTATTTTGCGCCTGCGATCATAGATGGGATATCAAGAGATACGATCGTCTTGCCCTTCAGCGTTTCGGGGACATTTCCGTCAACTATTTTTTGGGCAAGACCCTCAACAACAGCGGTTTTTCCAACTCCGGGCTCACCGATAAGGCATGGATTATTCTTTGTTCTTCTTGAAAGGATCTGAATAACTCTCTCTGTTTCCTTATCTCTGCCGATAATAGGGTCGATCTTCCCCTCCTTTGCAAGGGCGGTCAGATCTCTGCCGTAGCTTGATAGAGTGGGAGCACCGTTTATCTGTGATTTTGATGCATCCTTTTGACGGCGGGTGTCCTTTTGTGCCCCATCGTTATCTCCAAAGGATGAATGGGAATTCATTTCTCCGAGAAAATCTATAATGCTGTTTTTCAGCTCTTCAATGCCTGCACCAAGCCCCATAAGCAGCTTTACCGCAACGCAGTCTCTCTCTCCGATAATTGCAAGGAGAAGATGCTCGGTTCCGATATATCCCTGTCCGCGTCTCATGGATTCATATGCAGCCCCTTCGATTATTCTCTTGGTTCTTGGAGTCATGTCAATAGAGCCGCCCGTGCCGCTTCCCGTGCCTGTCATCTCTATTATGGCATTTTTGATATCTTCGCTTGTGACTCCGAATTTTGCCAGAAGAGATGAGGAAGCACTGTCATTTTCATCGCTGAGAGCAAAAAGAAGATGCTCCGAGCCAATATATGTGTGCCCCAGCTCTCTTGCAAGAGAGAGGGCGCGGTTAAGTGAATTCTGTGCTTTTTGTGTAAAACGGTTCAAAAAATCTACCTTCCTTTCAATTTATTTTCCGAGTGCTGTGTGACATAGCTTTGCTCTTGCACGGTCTCTTTCTGCATCTGTTTTCGGTGCGTCCTTTTCCGAGAGCGTGAGAGTTGCGGGCATTGTTTCAATAAATAGTTTACCGAGTGTTACAAAGCTGATATCGGTAATGATACCAATGGCGATTCCGAGACGGATATTTGAAAAATGCTCGATAAATTCACCCGAGGATAGCATATGCGCATATTTTAGTATACCCTCGCTCCTGAGTGCCGTGTCACGCAGTCTCTCAAGATTTTCGCCTTTTATGGATGCTCTTAGCTTTCTTTCCTGATCGTTTATCTGCGCAACAATATCGCAAAGCTTTTTAATGGTATCCTCCTCGGTTATTCCGAGGGTTATCTGATTTGAGATCTGATAAATTCCGCCCTTGCCCTCCGAGCCTTCACCAAACATTCCGCGCATTGTAAGACCTATTTTTGAGAGCTGTGATGCGATGGCTGAAATTCTCCCGCTCATGGTAAGCGCCGGCAGAAACATCATGACCGAAGCTCTCATTCCCGTGCCGAGATTGGTTGGGCAATGGGTCAGATAACCAAGCTCCTCGTCATATGCAATATCAAGGGAAGAGTCGATTATGTCATCATATTTTGATGCAATTTCGTAAGCCTCATGGAGCGCAAGTCCGGGGAGTATGGTCTGAAGTCTTATGTGATCCTCCTCGCATACCATTATAGAAGCACTGGTGCTTTCGTTTATGAGAAGTGCGTGGGGAGATTTTTTAGCTGCAAATTCACGGCTGATGTAATGCTTTTCCACAAGCGAAACCGCCTCCCAAGTAGACCCTTCAAAAAAATCATGTCTCGAAAAGCCTTGACCTTTAAGGGCATCGTTGACCTTTTCTATTATTTCCTTTGCCTTGTCGGGGGCGAGCTTTCCTTCAAAAGGGTATGTGCAAAGATTTCTTGCAAAACGTATTCTGGAGCTTAAAACCGTGTCAAATTCATTTCCTATCTCGTTGTACCAAGCCATTTTTATGCCTCCCCTTCAATTTCTCTTATCTTGTCGCGCAGAATTGCCGCCTGCTCGAAGTTTTCATCCGAAATTGCTGCTTTTAGCTCTTTTTTCAGAGCTTTAAGCTCATTTTCCTTCTTGTTTTTTGCTTTTGCCTTGGCGGGGGCTCTGCCAATGTGCTTTGCATTTCCGTGAATACTTCTTATGCTCGGAGCAAGCTCGGCGGCAAAGGTTGTATAACACTGACTGCAGCCTGCCTTGCCGACTCTGCGGAATTCGGAAAATGTATATCCGCATCCGGGGCAGCTTTTTTCGCCCGAGCTTTTAGGAAGCATTTTTGCATCCGAGAAAAGTCCGCCGAAAATATCATTATGAAATGAAGAGGGGAAAAATGCGGAATCAAAGATCGAAGTACCCACATTAAGCTCACCGTTTTTTTTCATTTCCTCGGCGCATTCTCCGCAAAGGGCGAAGCTGCGCTTTTTTCCGTTGATGTTTTCCTCAAAAAAGAAGGAAGCATTATTCTTTTTGCATTTTTCGCACAACATTTTATTTTTCATCCTTTCATTACTTATATTTTAGCCCATCATTGATAAGATTATATGCCTGAATATGTCCGCTCTTATTCTTCCTCTTATGTGAATCGGTATTTTCGAGAGTGCCGCATTTGAAAGGGAAGCACTGATCATGGAGTATTCACGTTTGTTTATCAGAGAATTTCCCAGCAGATTCTGCAGATATGCAAAGGCTTCCTTTTCTTCGATGTCGTCACCTATTGCATAGAAAAAGTGCATAAGGTATTCACTGCCGTGCATCTGCTTTCTGACAATGCGGATGCATCCTCCCCCGCCTCTGCGGCTTTCGATTATATAACCACGCTCGGGCGTGAAGCGGGAGGTAATAACGTAGCTTATCTGGCTCGGAACGCAACCAAGCCTTGTTGCCATCTCATTTCTTTTAAGTTCAAGAGAGCCTCCGCCCTCATCGAGCATTTCCTCTATAAGCTTTGCAATACTATCTGCCAGCATTTTTAACACCTTCCTTTTTTGACCTTCTTTGACTTTTGTGACTATAGTATACATCGAAAGTCAAAGAAAGTCAAAGTCAAAGAAGGTCGAAAATATCCATTCGTGGGCGATTACAGACAGTTATTTCAATTTATCATGCTATTTTCTCGTTTTTTTGAATTTTTAATTTTTGTAAGCGGCATATTCCAAACGGTGAGGTAACCGCTTGTTATTGGAACATTTTTACAGTGCAGTGAGACGAACCCATCACACTCGGCACGGACATCTACATTATATTTTATGCCTTTTTCAGATGACGAAAATACATTTATCTGCTCTGTAAAACCGTTTTGGGACGTTAAAAACGGGGAATTTTGATTATTTATGTAAACACGTGCGTCATCAAGGGGAAGTCCGCAGCCGTTTAGAGTAACTCTGACCATTAGCTTTCCTATAAAATGTTCATTCATTTGTTTTCCCCCTTATTATAATAAGTCTTTATATAATAATATGAATTTAAAAGCTAATTTGTTCATATGTTTTAAAGATATTTTGTTCATACCTATTGACTTTATGGAAAAAAAGTGGTATAATCTGAAAAGTGCCGGTGTGATGGAATTGGCAGACGTGCCGGACTCAAAATCCGGTCCTGGCGACAGGGTGC
>CAYPKQ010000006.1:0-28101 GCA_964411355.1 uncultured Lachnospiraceae bacterium | reverse complement strand
GAGGCGCTAAACAGTAAGTAACTTCATCTAAGATAAACAATTAATGTGCATAACCCGTAGTGAAATCAGTTTAAATCGTTTCTAAATCCTTCACACAGGATGACGAATGGAGACGGTAGCGGTATCACGCTGTGATAAAATACACAATAATCACATATTTTTACGATGAAGTATAATCCCCCGAGGGTTAAACCCATCTCCTTTATAAATCCAATTAAAAAGGCTGATTCGCTAGAACAAATCAGCCCTTCTTTCCCTAATTGGGGATTTAATACTTGTCCGTGCTGCCTATCGGCTCACCCGACTGAACTCTCTTTGCATCGGCAAGTATCTTGTCTGCCATGGTGCGCAGAGTGTAGAACTCGCCTTCTCCGTTAAGCTCAATATAGGAGCGGCGCTCGGAATATCTAAAGAAACGATAACGTAGCTCTCTGCCGCTTTCTGTGTGGATAGTGAGTATTAGCTGTGCCTCACTGTCTCCCATTTTGCGGTAACTCTCCATCTCGCTCTCCATAAGTCCGCATTCGCCCTCGTATGAGGCATAAAGCAGGGTCTTATAAAACTGACGGAAATTTTTAACATCGGGCTTGTTGTCTGTTCCTCGCTCTGTTACAACAAGGTCTGTTCCCATATCAACCCCGGCACTGTTTACGCCTGCGTCGATATGCTCAAGATCGAAGGTGACCTTATAATCACCCGATTCAACGGTAATATCGGTGACAAAATTGATCTTCATCTGGAAGAAGGGTGCCTCGACCCAGTCGAAAAGCTCCCAGGTAACAAAATCAAAAACAGTTTCATCAGCTTTGACGATCTGATTGAAGAGGGGAGAAGCCGCATAGAAGCTTCCGTCTGCATTTTGCGGACTTATGAGGATGAAATTGTCAATTCCGCTATATGTGAACTGAAGTGAATAACAATTTTCGGTGAGATTGTATTTTTCGAGAGCTTCATCATCTATTCCCACCTTAACCACCTCAAGTGTGTCCTCCTCCGAAGTGGTATAAATACCCAGCATCGCCTTTGAAACAGCTTCTGCATCCGGGGTCAGATTCTGAGGATTGAGCATTTCATATGTTTTGGTTACGAACTCGCTGTTTGCCCTGTCCTCTTCCTCGATATAGTCAAAATGTATCATTACTTCCTCGCCCTTCATGAGAATATAATCATGAACAAGGAAATAATCGTTTGCCGTCATGGGAGTGGCGATCATTGGTGCAATAAGGGTCTCAACGGGCGATAGAACGGTATCAGCAATGGCAGTGTCCACAACATAGACAACATTAGGGCTGCCGTCATAGAGAAAATAATATCCGTTTCCGGTAACTATCTTATCGCCTACAACCCCCGTATATCTTTTTCCGTCCTTTGTAACCATTTCAAAGGTTGCGGGGACTTTTGTCTTGCCCTCGGCGGTGGTATAGGGCGCAAGACCGTATTCCGAAAGCTCGCCATCGAGCTCGAAGCTATACATTGCGGAAGGATATCCTATGCTGGTCATAAGAGCAGACATGGATTCCTCGTGGAATGCAAGCCCTTCAAAGCCCTCTATTTGGGGAGTATCTTTATCATTTCTGTAAACACGGTATCTGCCGTATTCATTCTTTACCGTTATAGCCTGTATCTGCTTACTTTCTACATATTCGTAAGCCAGGACCTTGCCGGTGTTACCCATGGCCTCCGCCTCGTTTTCACGAAGGGTCTCCGCAGGCTCGGTTTCAATTGGTTCTTCACGCTCCACAATGGGCTTTACAATGGCAAAATATGCCACGATAAGCAAGATGAAAAGAGCGCAAAGCACTATCAGTAATGTTGTTTGTTTTTTAAGCATTGCAAAAGCTCCCTCTTATCATCTTGTGAATCTTCTTCTGACCATGATAACCGTTCCGCAAACAAAGACGATGGCGGCGGGGATGATAGTCAGCATAAGAGTATAGGATGTGGCGGTAGCACTTGTAAGGCTCTCGATATCAACATTTGCAAAGGGCTTCTTTGCAAGGTTGATATAAACGATCTCCTTCTGCATGATTCTCATCATGGAATAGAGAGAATCACGGTTTCCGTAAACATTGGACTGGAGCATACTTTCGGATGCGAAATCAACAGATCCGCAAGCCATAACATAAGAATAATCGGTGTTTGTGCTTCCCGAAACCTGTCTGCCCTCGGTCGTGATGGTAAGGAGCGGATAGCGGTCAAATTCACCTGCTTCTCCAACCACCTCTCCGTTTGCCTCAATAACAGCACCTTCGCTTGTAACGAAAATGTCGTTGATCTGTCTCGAATAACCGTTTGAGCTGTAATATCCGGTGGAATCGTAATTATCGGTATGGCGAATGGGCATTGCATCCTTGAAGATGATCTTAGGTGCTGTGCCCGCATTTGTGAGGTCGTTATTTACCTGCTTGCCGAGACTGTTTTCTTCGGTCACATATTCGGAAACAACGGTATAGCCGTCAAAGGTGAGTGAATTTGAAGAGTCCTTTACGATCTGGTTGTATGTGTTATTGACCTCGTCTGTTGTTCTGCCAAATTCTATTCCCCATTCATAAAGATATTCCTCGAGATTGGGAAGAACGGGAGTTTTCGGGGAGACGAAGATCATGAAGGAATTAAGGCCGTCAAGGAATTTATCAAGCTTTTCGATCTCGCTGACCTCAGAAACTCCGTCAAAGGAGGACATAAAATCGCTTGTTGGGTTATAGCATACCATAAGGCGGCAGTCCTCGGGGATCTCGTCCTTTGAAAGGTCAATAGGAACAACATCATAGCCAGCGTCGCTTATAAGGCTGATAAGCTCCACATCCTGATAAGCCTCACCGTGGTTTGAGAGCAGGGCACAAACGGGAGAAACCGCACGTGTTACAGCAATGATGGTTGCGGCAAAGCGGGATTCCGCATTATATGCCCAAGGCTCGGTGCTGTTCTGATTTGCAAAGGTATAGAAGGCGGTAAGGGAGATCTTTCTGAATTCCGTGCCGCTTTCGATGATAACGTCGGTTGTTTTTATCTCTGTTGTTGCAGTTGTCAGATATTTATTGACTGCCGAGCGGTTTTTGATAACATTCACGGTCTCAACAGTTATATTATCCAGTGCTTCCTCAAGCTGAAGAGCGGTATTATAAACAAGACGAGTCGTATCTGATTTTTCAAGGGAGTCTGGGTCGTCGCAGAAGAGGATTTTGACGGGAGCGTCGATATCGTCAAGAAGATCAACGCACTCATCCGAGAGTGTATAGAGTGTTTCAGCCGTCATATCAATATACCAGAGGTATTTTGATGCGAGGGCGGAGAAAACGACGTTAAATGCGATAACGGCAGCAATGAATGCGGCAGTAAACGCAACCGAAACGCTTCCGTAGCGAAGCTTTTTATTAGAATAATATGCCATTTTTAAGCCTCCTATCAGCCCCAGCGGCGTTTTTCATAAACGCGCACGGTAAGGAAAACGAACACGGAGGTCAGCGACAGATAATAGAGCAACGCCGCAAAATCAAATCTTCCGTAGCCGAAAGGTGCAAAACGGCTCAGCACGCTTATCCAGTCGATCACAAAACGCACCGCATAGTTTGATATATAATTATTCACATAGCCGAGTATGATCATAACCAGCAGTACAGCAACCGAGATAACTGCGGATGCAAGCTGGTTTTCGGTGAGGGTGGAAATGAACATTCCCACAGCGATAAAGGCCGCACCCACAAGGATGATTCCGATAAGTGAGCCGATTATCTGTGCACCCGAGGGACCGATATGGATAGCATTTGAAGCCGCCTCGGCTCTCTCCTGATTTGCAACCGCATAAAGTGGAATGAAATTTATGCATGAGCAGAGAATGGAACCGACGAACATGGTGAGAGCGGCAAAATATTTACCGAACACCATTCCCGTTATTGTAACGGGGGCAGTGAGAAGCATCTGCTCTGTGCGGAGCTTCTTTTCCTCGGCAAAGAGCTTCATCGTGAGAAGCGGGATCAGCACAACAAAAGCAAAGATCATCATTGAAAAATAGCTTGTAACGTCATATGATGAGCGCATAAAGGTTGTATAGCTGAATAGAAGGGCGGAAAGCGCCAGGAAAATTCCTATGTAGATATAACCCATGGGAGTTATGAAATATGATTTTAATTCTTTACGGTATATTGCGAACATATCCTTCTCCTCCCTTAATTTTCTTCCTTGGTTTGATTTTCAGCGGTGTTTTTCATAATGTCTGCCGCAATCTGCTTTTCGATTCCTGTCTTGCCCGGCTTATAGCCCTTTTCCTTTTCGCCTCTGAGGCTCTTTCTCTCGTTGCTCTTATCAACAATGGTGATAAAGATATCCTCAAGGCTCATTCCAAGAGCTTCCATTCCGATAAGGGGCCAATTCTTTTCCGCAAGGGTATAGAAAAGGCTCTTTCTGATGTCAACTCCAACTGCGCTCTCTATCATGTATGTATAAGCGTCGCCGTCGCGCTCTGCAAGGGCTTCGGCATAAACTATGCCGCTTTTTTCCTTCAGCATTGCAAGCACCTCTCGCTGAGGACCGCAGATCTTAACATTGAAGCGGCGGCTCTGCTCGATGGCGCGGCTGATATTTTCCGTCTTTTCATCGGCAACGATCTTACCCTTATTGATGATGACTATTCTATCGCAAACAGCCTGTACCTCCTGGAGAATATGGGTACTGAGGATAACGGTATGATCTCTTCCGAGATTTCTTATAAGATTTCTTATTTCAATTATCTGCTTCGGGTCAAGACCGATGGTAGGCTCATCGAAAATGATAACGGGAGGATTATTAACAAGAGCCTGGGCAATGCCAACTCTCTGCTTATAACCCTTTGAAAGATTTTTAATAAGCCTTTTTCTCACATCTGTAATTCTTGTGACCTCGCAGATCTCCGCAAGATGCTTTTTGCGGTCGTATTTGCAGTCCTTAAGGTCGTAGGCAAAGTTCAGATATTCCTCAACCGTCATATCCATATAAAGGGGCGGCTGCTCGGGAAGATATCCAATCTTTTTCTTTGCTTCAAGAGGATTTTCCAGAATGTCTATGCCCGCAATGCTGATGCTTCCGGCACTTGATGAGAGATAACCGGTAAGCATATTCATTGTCGTGCTTTTTCCCGCACCGTTTGGACCGAGAAAGCCGACGATCTCACCCGCTTCAACAGAGAAACTGATATCGTCAACCGCGCAGAAATTGCCGTAGTTCTTAACTAAATGCTCAATTTTTATCATAGCTTTATCCTTTCAGATTTTTACCGTCATATTCGCCGCTTGTCAGCTTTATCAGCTTTTTAAGATCGTCCGGCTGCACCTTTGCCTCGTGTGCCGCACGGTTTCGCCTTATTTCGCCGCATTTTGCACATTTGTGAACGATGATGTATCCCTTTTTGGGGTCTGTTTCCGCTCTTATGGGAACAAGAAGTCCGCAGCATTCGTTTGCTCTGTCGCCCGGATTTACGTCAACATGAAGTGAGCAGAGGCAAAAGGGGCAGTGATTGCGAGAGCTATATCCCAGGGGCTCAACTGTTTTTCCGCAATTTGCGCAGATGAAGGAATTATCATTCTTTCTAAAACGTTTTTCTTCCATATAACCACCTCGCAAAGACATACATTATTATGATAACATATTCCGGCACTTTTTTCAAGAGAATACAATATTTTTTAACATTTTCGCCCCATTGCGGACAAGATTTGCTGTTTTTGTTCAAATGTGAATACTTTTGCTAAACAGTAATTTGTCGAACTGTAGGCGTGTGAATTTTTTATAATGAGGATGTATGTGATACTTCCCTATCAGGGAAGGCAAAGGTGGTAACTGTTTAATTCTTCGCTAAATTATTATAAAAAACCCGCTAAATAAAGTCAAGAGATTTTTAGGAAAAAAGCAAAAAACAACTGCGAGCAAAAAAAGAGCGCAGAACAGCAAAGCGGTTAGATCAGAAGATTTAATCGCCGTTTCTGTATTCAAATTGTGCTTTAAGGGAGAATTTCTTTAACTTTTTCCGTAGTAAATACGTAAAAATTTGTTTAATCCGGCAATCATAGCTTCAGTACAAGATTTACCTTCAGAACGTTTCTTTTGAATGAAGTTGTAAACAGGATCATCATTTGGTTGGTGTTTAATTAAAGACTGCATAATTTCAAATCCAACCTTACGTAAATAACTGTTTCCCCGTTTGGAAATGTGTCTTTCTGTAGCATTAAAAGAACCGGATTGGCAATGAGGAGCATCAATTCGGTCTGTCTCGGCTTTTCTAATGTTCTGAGAACAGTATTTTTTCATTCTCAAAGCATTTACTGTTGTTATGAAGAATTTTGATAAATCTGTTGAGTTTATCGAAATCCCAGAAGCAGAACAATATAAAACCTCTTTGAAGATGAAAGAAAATAAATAATTATTATATTCTGGCGTATTCCGTCTATAATATAGTAAGGGTCTTTTCACACCCTCTTCTCATATCTGTATCAACACAAACACAGACAGGGGTAGGAATTAGAATGGACGGAATATAAAAACGGTTTATTCCTGCCGTGAGACAGGTGTAAAATAAAATGGTTGGAAGAAAAAGCAACCTTTAGAGTGTATAAACTACATTCTGGCGGTTTGTTTTATATGGCGGTGGAATTGATACCCAAAAGTATCTTGCTAAGTTCATTAAATTTGAAATAGAGCTTGATGATGAAACCTATAATAGTCATTTTGAAGAAACATTACCATTTCCATCATTTCGCATCCGCTTTGTCCCCTTTTTAACATCTTTCCACCCCCTGTCTTTTCTTATCTCTATTATTCCATATTTTATTTAAAAAAGCCACCCTTTCGAGTGACTTTTTCGACAGACTGAGGCCGAGCCAAACGGCTTCGCCTATTTTTATTCAAGAATATTCGATGTAATATAGTCAACGCCCATTGCGGCAAGTCTTTCGCCGTCCTCGGCACTGTCAACCGTCCAGCAGTTTATCTCCATACCGTTTTTATGAAGCAGGTCAACAAGCTCCTCTGTTACCGATTTATAATAAATATCAAGGTCAATGCCCTTTTCCTTCATCCAAGGGAGAAGCTCATCCGACCACTCGCTTATGAGGAACTGCACCTTTGCCTCGGGTGCGATCTCCTTTACCATAAGGCAATTTCCCTTGCCAAATGAAATGAAGATAGTCTGCTCAAAATGTCCCATGCTCTTTATAAGCTCGATCATTTCGGTGTATTGCTCCACAGTTCCGCCGGTTTTCAGCTCAAGAACGCTAACCTTATCATATCTGTGGCAGATGCGGATATATTCCTCAAGAGAAGGAAGAGTAAGGTCGCTTCTCGATCTGCTCATGCCCTTATCATTGAGTCTGATTCCGCTGACAGCATCAAAAGGAAGCTCCTCAACATTTGCGTCGATACCGGAGCAACGCTTGGTGCTTGCATCGTGAGTTATGATAAACTTGCCGTCGGCTGTGATATGCATATCGGTCTCAATTCCGAAATAGCTTCTGTTTCCTGCGGCAACAAATGCGGCATTGGTGTTTTCACGCTCGATTCCGCTGAGACCTCTGTGAGCAACTACTTTAACATTTTTCTTATTAAATTTGATCGTATCCATAACCAATCTCCTTGCGTTTATTTATAAGCATATTATACAACGCATGGAAGAGATTGTCAATAATATAACGAACTTTTTTGTCTTTTTTTGAGATTTTTTCTGTATTCCGTGGGTGTCATGCCTATCCTTTCTCCGAAAACCTTACAAAAATACTGAATCGAAGAAAAACCGCACTCGCGGGATATATCACAAAGGGAAAGCATCTCGTCCCCCAAAAGAATTTTTGCTCTTTCAAGTCGGGCAAAAACGATGAATTTTGCGGGCGAAACGCCTTCCGATGCTTTAAAAAGCTTTCTGAAATGCACTTCGCTTATTCCCGCTGCGTCCGAGAGAGAGCTTACCGAAAGTGCTTGATTTGAAAGCTCCTCATATATCCTTGCCTTTGCCCTTGAAACTGCGTTTTTTGCGCCCGGAGGCAGATATGAGGGGAAGGAAGCCGCAATAAAATCGCCGTATATCGAAAAAAGATGAGAAAAACTGTCCGCCCTTGCTCTTGGGGATGAGGAAGAGAGGGATTTGCTCAGCCGTCTGAAGCTTGCCTCGGTCTCGGCAGAGCTTTTAAGGCTTACTTTGGCACTTTTCCTCTTCTCATCTTCATCTTCATCTTCATCGCAAGTAAAATCGAAGTTAACATGAATATGCTCAAAGGGCTCTTCAAGAACCACCTTTTTATAGAAGGAGTCCTTTGCAAGATACATCAGGTCTCCTGCCTCGACTGTAAAGGAAAATCCCTCCTCAAAAATATAGTTACATTTGCCCGAAAGGATCAAAATGAAGCCATCATTAAGTCTGCCGCTGACGTATGTGAACTTTTTTGTTGTCTGTGATTTTATAACATGATAAAGCTTCGAGATATATAATTCGTTTTTTGCAATATCAACCATAAGCAAAAATCCTCCGAAAAAAGCCTTTCCCCGCTTTATTTTAACACAAAAAAGATATTTTGTACAGAGGATTTTTCGAAAAATGTTTCGAAAAGTATAATTTTTTATTTTTGCCACTTTACAAAAATGCGGCATTGTGTTATCATCAAAGCAGAATGTGAGGTGCTTTTTATGTTAAGTGAAGAACGAACAAAAAGATTCTCGGAGGATGCGGAGCAGATAGCAAGAATTTTGCTTTGCTCGGAAATTAAAATTGAGAATGAATTTGAATTTTATCTCGGAAAAGAGCTTTCATGGAGTCTTATGGACGGGCTTTGTGCGCGAAATTCGGAAAAAACGAATCTGCTTTTCGCCCCAGAAGGTGAGCTTGCACCGTATCGCACCGCCGTGGATTCCGCTTGCTATGACGGAAGCTTTGATTTTGGTCACGTTGCTCCGGATTTTGAGGCGATTCTCTCCCTCGGTGTGATGGGGCTTCGGGAACGAGCCGCAAAATATGCGGAGAAGCACAAAGGCAACATAGAGCTTTTGGAATACTATAAAGGCGTTGATATGATCTACGATGCGCTGGAAAAATTTCTGATCTGCGCCTCGGAAAAAGCGGCGGAATGTGGCAAAAAAAGGCTTTCCGATGCTCTTTGTGCACTTTCTCGCCGTGCTCCCGAAACCCTCTTTGAGGCTATTCAGCTTATCTTCATATTTTATATCGTTATTTATCGCCTCGAGGGAACAGTGGTACGCACCCTCGGCAGGCTTGACAGCCTTCTTATGCCATATTACGAGCATGATATCACAAACGGACTTCTGACAGATGAGGGCACAAGAGACATTATCAATGCCTTTATTTATGCGGTGGATTCCTATAAGGTGTCTGCCAATATTCCTTTTGCCATTTGCGGTGAAAGAAACGGAAAAAGCTTGGCAAATCAGCTTTCACACATTCTGCTTGATTGCTATGCAAAGCAAAAGCCGCCCTATGTTAAGCTTCATTTTCTTTATAGCGAAAAGACCCACACAGAGCTTGTAAAAAAAGCCTTTGAAGCCATAAGAGGCGGTGCTAACAGCATTGTTTTCCTTTGCAATGAGACGGTGAAAAAGTCGCTCCTTCACGTAGGTGCAGATGAAATAGATGTTGAAAACTATTCGGTCGTTGGCTGCTATGAATGCGGTGCTGTGGATGAGGTGACCTGCCCCTGCGGCGGAAAGCTCAATATTGTAAAGGCACTTGAAGCAACTCTTTTTGGCGGTTACGAGCTTTGGGAAAATAACCTTGTCGGCATAAAGGACGAGGATGAGCCAACAAATTTTGATGAATTTTTTGAAAAATTCAAGGCGAATCTGTGCCTTTTTGCTGAAAACACAAGAAAAATCGTCGATGCCCATGAAAAATTTTATCCCTCGGTACATTCCTCTCCGATTTTTTCATCAACATACCTCTCCTGCCTTGAAAGAGGCGGTGACATCTACTGCCACGGCTCGGCAAAATACTGCAATACGTCTCTCAATGCCTTGGGTCTCGGAACTGCCACCGATGCACTTCTGGCAATAAAAAAGCTTGTATATGAGGATAAGGAGCTGACCTTGGCAGAGCTTAAAGACATTCTCCGAAATGATTGGAAAGGCTATGAGGAGCTTCGTCTGATGGTGAAGAACAAATATCCCAAATACGGCATGGGAAATGAGGAAGCCGACAGCATTGCAGTGCGCATTTTTGAGATCCTTGACGGTGCAATAACGGGAAAACCCAATGTCAAGGGCGGAATTTACCGCTTTGGCACATTTTCCATCGACTGGCGAATCGGTTACGGCAAGAAAACTGCCGCAAGCGCAGACGGAAGAAAGCACGGGGAGCTGCTTTCTCTCAATAGCGGTGCCGCTCTCGGCTCGGACAGGAACGGAGCAACGGGAAATATTGCATCCCTTTGCGCCCTCAGAAACGATTTCACTCCAAACGGAAGCGTGCTCGACCTTGATTTTCATATGAGTGCCGTCTGCGGCGAAGAAGGGCTCTCTGCAATGGTCGCCTCTCTTAAGGCGTTTAATGCTCTTGGCGGCTTTGCGGTTCATTATAACGTTCTTGATGCAGATGTGCTACGCAAAGCACAAAAAAATCCCGAAAATTATGAAAATCTGCAGGTTCGTCTATGCGGCTGGAATGCAAAATTCGTAGCAATCGACAAAGTATTGCAGGACGACTTCATAAAAAGAGCGGACGGAAAAATATAATTATTGGAAAAAAGGGACTGAGTCACTTGCTTTCGGTGAGCTTTTGACACAATCCCGATTTTTTGCCAATAATTCAAATGTAAATAATTCTGCTAAACAGTATTTTAGCAAACAGGCGATAACGAATTTTTGTAGGGGACGGCGACCACGACGTCCCTCAAAAGACGTGAAATAATCGTGATTTTCAAATGATAAAAGGGACGTCGTGGTCGCCGTCCCCTACAAATTTGCGTTTTATCAACGCACCGATAAATTACTGTTTATCGGCGGCATTTGAAAAGCATATGCCAAAGAAAGGGGCTGATGACTCAGCCCCTTTTTATAATCATTAGTTCTCCTCAATAAATCTCTCGATCCAAAGAACGTTATCCTTCTCCCTCGGAACATCCTTTATTACTTCAAGAATGGCATTTGCAGCCTTTTTCATGGCGTCAATATCTATCGGCGCACTTTCGCTGCCGGCAAAGCTCTCAAAATTCTTATATTTGATCTTATCCACGGTCTCCTCCGAAAGACCAAGTCCCTTTATAACAAAATCTCTTCCGTAGCAGGGTGTGGAAAACTCGGTTCTGCAGTGCGTTATCGCCTTCAGAACAAGGTCATTAAGCTGACCGTTGCAGTCCTTTGTGGTATAAGAATCTGTGCCGAAAAGTATTCTGTCCGAATATTTTTCAAAGAAATCATGCCAGAAGTCGATATCCTTTGAGAAACCATAGTACATCTCTCCGCCGGGAGTAAGGTCAAATTTAACATTCGGATATGTTTCAAAAACACGTATTGCCTCATCCGGCTTATTTGAGAGGAAGAAGAAATGTGCGAAGGTAACATTGAGCTTCGGATGCTTATCGAGCATAGCAAAATCCTCGGCATAGATCTCCTCGGGAGTGAGGAATGTTCCGTCTCCGTAATACCATCCTCTTTCAACAGCATGGGGAGACACCTTGGTTATATCCCAATTGTCCTCGGGGTCGCCCGAATGGATAAGAACGGGTGTTCCTCTCTCTTCAAGGAGAGAGAACATCTTATCATAGGACTCATGGCAAATTCCTTTGCCAAAGAGCTTTCTTGTGTCGGGCTTCTGATTGAGCATTTTGATTCCGTCACAGCCCATATCGAGCAGCGCTTCTGCCTGTCTCTCATATGGAATATGCGAGAAAGAACCAATATCGTCAACATTGCCGAATGCCCTTATTTTCAGCCCATCGTATGTTTTTTTATAATTCAGCATCGCAAGATTTTGAAGTATTCCGTAGTCCGAATACTTAACAAGAGCTTGAATGGCGATATCTGTAACGCCCTTACTCTTTATCTCGTCAAACATTGCCAAGGTCTTTTCGTTTTCCTCGTATCTTATGTGAACATGTGTATCTGCAAATCTTTTCATGGTCGTAGTAAAACCTCCATTTCGGGTAAATTTTAGCACAAAAGCGCAGTTTTTTCAATGATGTTTGTGACAAAAAATGTTACTGAACAAACTTTTAAGCTTATTTATTTACTTCACGGAGAATATCCAAAACATCTGCCGCTCCGAGGGTTTCGGATGCCGCCATATATTCCTTAACCTTGCCCAAATAACTATATGCCGAGCTTGTGCCGTTCCAGTTGAGAACATATGTAACGCCAAAGCCTGCATCAAGCATACTCTTATACGTTTCAAGCTCGTTCATGCAGTTATAAAGCTTTTCCTGAATGCTCTGACTCGGTGATGATAAAACATTTCTGACACCAAACTCCGTCATTGCGGCGAGCTTGCCCGTTGCGGCAACAGAGGAATAGGATTTGCCTGCGCCCTCAATATCAGAAAGGTTTGCAAGACCGGTGTACCAGTCACATCCAACCATATCAACATATTCATCGCCCGGATAGCAATACATTACGGGTACGGGTGAAGTGGTGGAATTTGTGAAGTTGGGGCTATATACCCAAATAAGATTATCAAGACCGCATTCAACCTCAAAATAGTTATAAAAATATCTCCAGAGACGTACAAAATAGTCTGCATCAAGTGCTCTTGTTTCTCCGTCAACCGTCTGGATTATGCACCACCAGAACCAGCCGCCGTTCATCTCGTGAAGAGGTCTCCAGAGAACGGGAACTCCCGCATCCTCAAGGTCTTGAAGCGTCCTTCTTGCTGTCTCAAGACTTGCCATGAGGGCATCATTAAGCACTGTTCCCTCTTTCATAAGTTCATCCCAGACATCCTCTCCGCCAAGCTCGCCTCGGCAGTAAAGTGAAGCATCTGCGGGATGATCCATATGGAATGAAAGTGAGAAAATTCCGCCCATTTTTGCGTATTCTATAAGGTCTGCCGTAAGAATTTCACGCGCTTCATCGGTGAGAGCACCCGAAAGATTCATCGTTCCCTGATCAAGGGCAATAACTCCGGGAATATCGCCGGATTCATTATAGAATGACTCAACGAAGCTTGCAAAGCTGTCTGCATCCGAGAAGCCGCAATGCTGACCGACAATAAAGCTTTCCTTTTCGCTATATATCTTACCGAGAGCCGCCATCAGCTCGTCCTTTGAATAAACTTTTCTCTCTGCAGGTGTTACAGAAGCGGCTTTTCCGATAAATTCAAGATTTTCCGCTGTCAGCTTGCCTGCATCGGGTGATGAGAGGGTGCTGTTACATTTGTCGATGAGATTTGCGGAATTTACATCGGTATGGAAAAGGTACTCTTTACCGCTTGATTTTTCTTTGAGTATAATATATCCGCGAAGATTCATTATCTCTGCCGCTCTTTCTTCGGAAACATCACCGTCAACCTCGAATCCAACGGCGGTATAGGCAAATTGCGCTCTACCGTTTCTTGGATAGCCGATCACCTTACCCACAAGAGCATTATCGCTTACAATAACGGTACTGTAGATATAGTTCATGTCCTTTCTGAGGTCAAGAATCCTGACGCCTCTCTGCTTTGAGGCAAAAGCACCCATCTCAACGATATCATATTCGCTGTTTCCCTTTATGCCGTCAAAGCTGAAATCGTATATAGAGCGAAGTCCGTGATATTCCGCACTTCTTACCATAAATCCAACGTGTGAAAGGAGAGGCGAAGCATAAAGGGTGATATCCTCGGTAATTTTCGCTGACATAATGTAAGGAATTGTCAACGCCTCGTCAAGGTAGAGCATATAAACAGTGCCGTCAATGACAGGCTCTTCATATGTACTGCCCTCAACTGCGCCTATCTCGGCTATGATTTCACCGTCACAGTAAACTGTGATCTTGAGAGGCGAAATAAATTCAATTCCGTTTTCCTTTGCATAGGCTTCAACATTTCCACCGGAAATTCCGTAAATTTTCTCAAGAGATGTGCACCAGGAGAGTGCTCCGGGTACGATCTCGGGGTCACCGAAGAAACGGAGAGTTTTGAGAGACTTGCAAAGCTCAAAGGAGTCAAAGGAGATCCTTTTAAACTGCTTCGGAACTGTAAAATCAACTATGCCGGTGTTCTTTACGAACTCGGTCTTCATATCCTGCACATTCATATTTTCACAGAATATGATATTCGTTATCTTTCTGCATCCGTCAAACTGATATGAGCCGTGAGAGAGGATATTACTAAGGTCTGCAGTTCCTTCTACGGGCTCATTTCCCGTAATATATATCGACTTCATTTTTGCATTGGATTCAAAGACCTTATCCTTGAAATGGATGACCTTTGGGCTAAGCTCAACATATTCTACTTGCTTAAGAAATGCAAGAGCGCAATTTCCGAGAGTGTCAACATTTCCGCCAACTCTTGCCTTTTTTATGTAAGGCACAAAGCTATTCCAAAGAAGCTCGTTCTGGTTATTGTAAGTGATCTCCTCACCCGAAGCGTTGAGGGCAAGCATAGTGGTGCCGTTTCCGAAAACATCAAAGATATAGGAAGGGCTTTCGTTTGTGCCCTCGTTAAGTATCTGCCAGAATACCTCATCACCGCAGGTTCCGTAAGCGACAGCATCCTTGCTTGCAAGGATATTTTCGCTCATCTCATCGGTACTGAATTCTGCTCCGAGATCATTTGCAAGAGCCTCGGCAGATGTGCCGCTCTTGCCGTAAATATATCTTATATTGCAGGAAATAAAGGCATTTTCCTCAATTACGGGATCTCCAAGAAATTGAATATAGGTTAGATTTGAGCAGCTTTCAAAGGCTTCGCTTTTAATCTTGGAAACTCCCGCGGGGATAGTGATAAGAGATACCGAAGTATTCTTAAAGACCTCGGTTTCAAGCGTGCCGGAAAAATCCGGATCAAGAGTTATTCTTGTTATTGACTTGCACCCGTCAAAGCAATAGCCTGCAATGGAGGTATAACCCGTAAGATCAAGCCCCGCACTTGCGATATTCCCCTCGCGGTAAAGGCTGTAAAGAGAAGAATTTGTCTCAAGCGCACCGCTGCCGAGAGTTTTTACCGAATTTGCAATTTCAGCCCTCTGAAGAGCAGGCAAAAATGCAAGCCCGTAGTTTCCGATCGCGGTAATTCCATCGCAAACCTTAAGTGTCGTTATCATGTCCTTATAGTCTGCAAACTGTGACTCAGCTCTTGTGGCATAGGAACAGAGAGTGCCGTCCTTTTTATAGGAATTGAGCGTTCCCGTGCCCTCGAAAACAAGATGGTAATTTATCTGCGCCATCTCGCTTTTATCATATATTTTCCATGTGATGCTGTCGCCGCAATTTCCCTCTGCAACCACCATTTCATCCGCACAAAAAGCAGAAAAAGCAAACAGCAGCGCAAAAGAAACGATAAAGAATGAGAGTGTAAGTATCTTTTTCATATGAATCTCCCCCAAGGCAAATTTTGTTAGTAATTCAGTAATATTATACTGTTCCTCAGCTTACATTGTCAAGCACAGAGGTAAATTTTCATCGGTTTTTACAATTTGCCGCACACATTTTTAGATAAAGTGTCTCATTTTATAATAAAATATAATAAAATCTATTGACTTATTAAAAAAATCGGTGTAAAATATAATAAGGTATGGTGTTTTACGTGCACTATGCTGTTGAATCGGATTAAAAAATAAAATTAAGGAGGTGCATTATGGAAAAAATTTTGATCCCGATAATCTGCGCAGTCGTGTTTCTCATTATCGGTCTCCTTCTCGGTTCGTCTCTTCGCAAAAAGCTTGCTGAAGGTAAGATAGGCTCTGCTGAAAAAGAAGCAAAGCGTATCGTTGAAGATAGCAAAAAAGAAGCCGAAGAGATAAAGAAGGCAGCCGAATCAAGAAAGAAAGAAGCTTTGATTGAGGCAAAGGAAGAGATCCTTCAGAGCCGAAATGAGGCTGAGCGCGAAATTAAGGAAAGACGCAAGGAAGTTTCAAACACCGAGCGCCGTCTCTCCCAAAAAGAGGACAACCTTGATAAGAAGACCGAGGCTCTCGAGAGAAAAAACGAGCTTCTTGATAAGAAGATCAAGGAAAATGAGGCGGAAAAGGAAAAGATAAACGAGCTTTTCAGTATTCAGCTTAAGAGACTTGAAGAAGTTTCGGGCTATACTGCCGAGCAGGCAAAGGCAGAGCTTATCGAGCGTGTTGAAGCGGAGATAAAGGACGAGCTTGCAAAGAAGATGCTCGAGCTTGAAGAGCAATTCAAGGAAGAATCTGATGCAAAGGCAAGAAATATCCTTTCGCTTGCTATTCAGAGATATGCGGCAGATCATGTTGCCGAGGCTACCATTTCTGTTGTGGCATTGCCAAGTGAAGAAATGAAGGGCAGAATCATCGGCAGAGAGGGTAGAAATATCCAGAAGCTTGAAACGCTTACGGGAGTTGAGCTCATCATCGACGATACCCCCGAGGCTATCACACTTTCGGGATTTGACCCCGTCAGACGAGAGATCGCAAGACTTGCTCTTGAAAAGCTCATCTCGGACGGAAGGATTCATCCCGCAAGAATCGAAGAAACTGTTGAAAAAGCCAGAAAAGAAGTTGAAACTGCCGTTAAGCAGGCAGGTGAGCGTGCGGTATTTGACGTTGGAGTACACGGCATAAATCCCGAGCTTATCCGACTTCTCGGAAGACTTCGTTACAGAACCAGCTACGGACAGAACGTGCTTCAGCATTCAATTGAGGTTGCGTTTATATCCGGAATCATCGCAGATGAACTTGGAGTTGACAGCACACTTGCAAGACGCGCAGGTCTTCTTCACGATATCGGTAAGGCGTTCCCCCATGATGTTGAAGGCTCTCACGTGCAGATAGGCGTTGAGGCAGCCCGTAAATACAAGGAGAATAAGGACGTTATTCATGCAATCGAAGCTCACCACAATGATGTTGAGCCTCAGACGATCGTGGCAATAATTGTTCAGGCGGCAGACGCTATCAGCGCTGCAAGACCCGGAGCACGCCGCGAAGATCTCGAAAACTATATCAAGCGTCTTCAGAAGCTTGAGGAGATTGCGACAAGCTTTGACGGAGTCGACAAAGCATTTGCTATCCAGGCAGGCAGAGAGATCCGCGTAATGGTCAAGCCCGAGGAGGTTAACGACGAGGGTATGAAGGTTATTGCGCATGATATCGCAGTTAAGATCAAGAACGAGGTCAAGTACCCCGGACAGATCAAGATCAATCTTATAAGGGAAAGCAGAGCAGTTGATTACGCAAAATAATTGCCGGCTTTACCGCTCATAAACACCTAAAAGTGTTATATACATATATTTACATAAAACCACAAGGGTAAATAAATAAGCGCATCTGCGCTGTGTATTATAAATTATGAGTAAAGCAGAGGGGCTGATTCATTCAGCCCCCTTTTCTTATTATGTTGTAAACAGTATTTTACCACTCCTCATCCTTACATGACGCCAAATTGTTTAAATGTGAAATCAGATGATTGCTAATAGGCTTTATACTGCCATTTTAGTCTTGTTTATTTTAACGAGAAGAGCCGTTATATCATCGCAGTTGCCCATTTCCTTTGCTTTTTTGCAAATTTTCTCTGCCATACTGCCGGGAGTTTCATTTTTCTCCCAATCGCCGCCCATAAGCTCCATAAGCCAAAAGCATTCTTCCGGTGACTGGCTGACTCCATCGCTCATCATTATAATAACATCGCCATCTTCGATGGCAAAACCAATATCCTCTGCTTCAAGGCCGGGCAGTATTCCGATGGGAGCAGTGCTTGAACGGAGCTTATACAGCTTATCTCCCCGACGCACGAAGGTTGGCGCAGCTCCGCTTTTTAGGAGCGTGGCACTTCCGCCCTCGAGGTCTATATCAAGCAGATCTACCGTTGCCGAACACTCCTCGCCCCTGGCTCTGAGCAGATTATTGAGCATTTTTAGTGCGGTTTCACGTCTGTTGCCCAGAAGAAGCATTTTTTGGAGAAAAATACTGCATATCTCGGAGGAATATGCAGCCGACTGACCCGATCCCATACCATCGCTGATAAGGGCATAAAAACGGTTTTCTTTTCCGGAAAAAGCGGAGGAGCTGTCCCCATTTACCCCCTCACCGGGTGCGGCAGAGGAGCTTACGCCCCATTCCGCATTGAATATCTTATCTTTTTCGGCAAAAAGTGCTACCTTATTCCCCCGAAGCTCAAATATCGGGTCTGTAAGGGGAGCACCCATGGCATCCTCAAGCTTTTTTTTCAGCTCATTTACACCGAGCTTTTCCGCTTTTTTTCCGATATCCCCAATATAGAGCCTCTTATGCTCCCTTCCGCTTATGCATATTTCGCTCATCTTAAGAGAATAGATGGTCTCATTTCTGCAAAAAGCTTCGGTTGCAGCCCGATCGATCTCATTTTCCAGCTTCATTTTCTCGGCACTTTCCGCAATTATATGGGATATTCCCTCATAATCGAGTGCAAGAAGCTCTGTTTTCTCGCCGCTTATCCGATCTCGGAGAAGCTCCGCAAATGAAGTATTTATCTCGGGGATCACCTCTTCCAGCATTCCGCACTTTTCGGTAATGTAAGGCGGAAGATCCTTTTTTCTCAATCTGCTTTCCTTGCCGAGTATTTCCGCCGCCTTTGTGACCATATGAGAAAATTCGCCATATTCACCAAGGTGACATTCATCGTTTCGAGGGCAGCGAGAGCAGTTTTTTTCAAAGGAGCGCAGACATATTGAATTAAGCTCGCACGCCCCCGGGCGCTTCATTCTGCCCGAAATATCATAAAGAGCCTTTGACAGCTCGCCAAAAAGATTTCCCAAGCGCTCCATTCTCTCCTCGTGACTTTCGATTTTTGGTATTTTGGCGGCTAAAGCGACAGAAAGATCATTGGTTTTTTCTGCGAAAAAAGGCAACTTTTCAAGCTTTTCAACACCAAGATAAATAACAGATGCGCAGAGAAGCGGCGGCATGAGAATAGCAAATGAAGAAAAACCGTCAATATATGCTCCCCAAAGCATCGAAACACAAGCCGATGCCGTTATCAGCGCAGCACCGTATGAAGAGGATATTCCCGCGGTGATTGCAGAAAGGACAAATGCGGGCGCGTAAAGTCCCGAAAAGGCAAGCCCCGAAAAAAGTCCCGTTGCAGCCCCCATAAGTATCCCTTTTTTTCTCGAAAGATATATGGATGAGAAAAAGGCAAGAAAGACCGAAAGATTTATTCCGAAAAACGAGATCTCCCTAAGGGAAAGAGCCATTGCGGTGAGAAGAGCAATAATGGCACAGCTACGAAGAAAAACGCCGAGCTTGTCCCTTTCCTTTGCCCATAGATTTGAAAAAATATAAGCGGCGGCGGGAGCGCAGACCATAAGGAACATGGCGGAAAAAAGGTCATAAAATCTGTAATCGCCTCGTCTTATGGCATAAAGTCCAACAAAAAATGCACAGGCACAGGCGGTTGCCATCCTCAAATATATATTTTCTCGAAAAAGAACCCGGGAGTTAAATACCGTCTTTAATTTTTGTCCCATATTTTTTCCGCACATTTCCGCAGACGGGTCTATAAAGATGCTTGCGAGCACCCTGATAAGAATTATAAGAGCGAATGCGCAGGTATATATCCATCCAGAAAAGATGACCCCATCCGGGGGAGAAAATGTAAGAGAAGAAACAAGTGCGCCAAGGAATATCCAGAATATTTTTTCTTTTGATGCGCTGAGAAATGCTATTGCAAGAGGGTATGTATCAAGCATCAGAGGGGTTCTTGCGAAAAAATATGATGTGAGAGAAAAAAGTACACTGCGCAAAATGCTCATTATTATTGATTTTGCATCAAGCTCTTCGCTTTTTCCGAAAAAGAACCGCATAAGATAGCCCCAAGGCTGAAAGCTCCGCTTTTCCGCTATTGCTTCGCCCGATATGATCTCATTCTCTTTGTTTTTTGTTTTCATTTTTATCTTCCTCGCTTTTTTTATTTGACTATATTGTAGCTCTATCCATAGAGCATAATATGTCAAAGCCTGCAGCTTGTTTTTTGGCGTTCGAGGCGAAAAAACAGAGGAAAATGGCAGGGGATAAAACAAACATAAGAAATTGGGTGCGGGAAATATGCGAAAAATAATTAAAGAGAAAAAATGCCTGTTCTTTTGTCTTTCGATTTTTCTATTGACTTTTGATTTGTTTGGTGATAAAATTATCTCAATAAAATTGGAGGTAAAACGCATGAAATACATAGTTGATCATGATTATCATATCCATTCGCATCTTTCTCTCTGCTCAAATGACGATGGGCAGACTCCCGAAAGAATGCTCCGGTATGCGGCAGAGCATTCACTCAAAAAGATCTGCATAACAGATCATTTTTGGGATAAGAAGATTCCCGGTGCTTCGGATTTTTATGAGCCACAGAATCTTGAACGCATAAAAAAGAGCCTCCCTCTACCAAAGAAGGACGGCATTGATTTTTATTTTGGATGCGAGACCGAGCTTGCCAAGAACAACCTCCTCGGAATTACGAGAGAGACGATAGATATGCTGGATTTTGTCATCATTCCCACAACCCATCTTCATATGACAGGTTTTACGATAAAGAAAGATCCAACTCCCGAAGAGCGAGCGCAGGTTTATATGGAAAAGCTTGACGGTGTGCTCCATATGGACTTGCCCTTTCATAAGATTGGAATTGCACATCTTTTATGCCACCTCATGATACGTGACAGCACCATTGACCGCCTGCTTTCGCTGATTTCGGACGATGAGCTGAAGCGTCTTTTTGACCTTGCGGAAGAAAAGGGCGTTGGTATTGAGATAAATTACGGCGATTTCAATTTTGCAAAAAAAACCGAGGCTGAGATAGAGCAATCCATGAGAGTTTACGGCTTTGCAAAGGCCGCAGGCTGCAAATTCTATCTCGGAAGCGATGCGCACCATCCATCGGAGCTTGACGCAGCAATTCCCGTTTTTGAAAACGCGGTGAAAATGCTTGGGCTTACTGAGGATGATAAATTCAGACCCTTTGACTGAAATTGTGTTGAGTTTTTTAAATATCAGGTAATTTGTCGAACGGTTGCCGCAAGTGCTGTCAGGTAAAGTTTTGATCGACCTTTTGAAAAAGGTCGCAGGGTCAAGTGCCTGCGCGCTTGTCGCCTCCGCAGACAGCGACCGGCGATGGTGCCGACTCCCAAAAACTTTTGAAAAAGTTTTATCAAAACTTTTACCTGACAGCGCCCTCATGCGCCGATAAATTACTGTTTACAAGCAAAGAGGCTGAAAAATCAGCCTCTTTTTGTTTGCAAATTGTCATATCGGATAGGAGTTTTATCAGTATTTATTCTCTCCTCTGCATCCGCATCCCATACCATTCTGTTCCCTTCTGCTTCCGCTTACGCCATAGCTGCCGCATGAAAATTCCTCGGTGGGGAATTCCATTGTGCGGAACAGGCAGCAGGGGTCCTTATCCTCACCGCAGGAGCATTCCTTATCGGGAACCGAATATTCGGTTGCACTGATAAGGTACTGAGCGGGTCTTATTATACGAACAACAGAAAAGATTCCAAGGCTTACAAGCAGAACTCTATCGCCATTCCTGCCTCTTAAGGGAGCTCCTATGCTTCTGTAAGCAACCTCGGGGATCTCGTCAACACAGCAGCAGCAAGAGCAGCAGGAATTACATTCCTTTATTTCCGCAATACGGGCATCAAGAAGCACAGGGCTTGCAACCTCGACACTTGCGGTAGGAGAGGTGCTTTCTCTCTGACCGATATTTCCTTCACAGCAAGAGCCGGAAGCATTCAATGCGCTTGTAAATGTGCTTGCGCCGCAGTCCCCGCCATAAAGGATGACCTTCTTTTCGATGGCAGTAACGCCGTCAAATTCCTGATTTCTTCCGCCGATGCAAGCCTCAAAGCGAATCGTGATGAAGAAACGGGTATTTACCGAATAAAATCCACGGTTGAACTGAACGGGTGTAACTGTGATGCAAGCGTGTGATATCTCCGCACACTTAACACGGACATTCCCCGTATGTTCTATTATCTCCTGACCGAAATCGGTGAGATAAACGCTCACATCCTCAAAGCAATCACGGTCGCGGCAGGAGTCGAGAACGTGTGATGCCTCGATAACGACATTTTCTCTGCCGCCTCCCGGGCAGCATTTATTATCTGTCATGGTTATTCTCCTTTTTGTATGGTAGAACAAGAGCTTTTTCTCTGTTCTTCTCTAATATTCTATGCGCCCATCTAAAATTTGACATTATTTTCGGCATTATTTTACGAGAGGATGAATACATTTTACTAAAAGGCGGTGATATTTTTTGAAGAAAATATTTTTTCTTTCTCTTTCTTTTTTTCTTTTGCTTGCTCTTTGCTCTTGCGGAAAAAAGGAAGATCTGCTTCATTATCAAAAATACCCATTTGAGGGGGAATTTGAAATTTTGCGCAAGGATGCTTCCTTCACCCTACGAATAAGCGGAGACGCATGGGATGAAAACAATGGGGAGCGTTCACTCGTTTCGGAAATTATCGCTCCCGAGGATATGAAAGGGCTGAGGATTTCCCGCACCGATGGCAAGAACACCTATTCTCTCGGAGGCATTGAATTTGAAGAAAGCGGCAATGTACCCCTCTCGATGGGAGATTTTGCCGAATATTTTGAGCTTGTGGCGTCTCCCGGGAAATTTTCAAAGGAAAATGAATCAACTTTTGCATTTCTCGTTACCGATAAAGGCGAAAATGTACGGATAACCTTTTCCGGCGACGGTTTGCCAACAAGGTTTGAGGGCGAAAAAATGATAATAAACGTAATTTCTTATAAGGTGAAAAAATAAAAATAGCTTTTAAAGCGGAAATTTTTTTAAGTTTCCGCTTTAATTTTTCATTGAATATAGCCATCTTTTCTGCTATAATTAAGATAACTGATTTTAATATTTTGAGCGAAAAATGCTCGGAAAGGTGTTTTTATGAAGATAAAAGCTAAAAATTTAATATTTTTTGCCGTTATTCTGGTGTTATCTGTTCTCTTATTATCCTGCTCGGAAAAGGCGGTAAAAAATCCCGATGGAAAGCTGGATGTAACAGAGCTGGAAAGCCTTGATAAATACGTTATCATAAGAAGCAATGAGGCAAGCGAAGAAGTCAGCGCAGCAGTTTCGCTTCTTGTAAAGGAGATAAAAACCTTGACAGGCGAGATTCCTTCTGTAAGAGCCGACGTTAAGGGCGAGCGTAAAATACTTATAGGAAATACCGAAAGCCCCAAATCGGAAAAAGCTTTCGAGGGTCTGGGATATTTTGAATTTATTATAAGACCCGATGGAGATGACCTTATAATTTGCGGCGGCAGCGACGAAGCAACCCTTGATGCGGTAAAGTTCTACATCGAAAACTTTATTGATGCGAAAAAGAATGTAATGTATGCTCCCATATGGGAGGACGGCTATAAAATGAGCCATTCTCACAAGATCGAAAGCCTTAAAATCGACGGCTCGGAGGGCGAGCTTGCGGTATATAACCCATATAAGCTTGAATTTGCCACTGAGCTTGCCGAAAGACTTTCAATGGAGTATCTGGGCAAAAGAGTAAAAGTAATTGAGGGTGATATCCCAGAGGGAGAGAGCGGAATAGTTATAAAAAGCGATCTTCTTACCACTACCGACTATGCTGTCCGCATAGAAAACGGAAACATCTATATCGAGGGCGGATACAAGACTGTGGAAAATGCTCTTGCAGAGTTTTATACTCTGCTTGATAAAAAAAGCGGAGATGTGACCCTTTCCTCCTCCGACAGTGTAAGCGGTGCCCTTGAAAAGCTCGAAATGCCTTACAAAAATAAGGACGAGCTGATGACGATACTTGAATATGCATATGAGCTTGAGGAGCAAGTCATTTTCGGTCAGCACGTTGCGGGCAGACCTACCGTCAGCGGTATTCTTGAGGAATATTACGAGGCAGTGGGCGAATATCCCGGCGCAATTGATTTTGATATGCTCGACCTTCCTTATAAGGATGATGCACACATGAGTCAGTGTCTCTGGGAGCTCGCAGAATTCGCTTCAAAGGGCGGAATCGTTACCACCATGTATCACTGGGCAAACCCCGCAGACGAGGGTGTGTTTACCAGCAGACATTATAGGGGCGTTCTCGGCTCTAAGGAAAAATGGGACGAGGTTCTCACCCCCGGAACAGAGCTAAATCGCCGCTGGATGATAGAGCTTGACACGGGCGCAAAGCTCCTTTCTGCGCTTAAAGAGGCGGGCGTTTCTCTGCTTTTCAGACCCATGCATGAGGCAAACGGCGGCTTCTTCTGGTTCTGCGCACCGCAGGACGAGAGCTATACCGTTTCAAGCGAGGACATGTTCAGAATGTGGAAATATGTCTATGATTACTACACCACAGACCTTGGACTTAACAATATTCTTTGGGTCTATGGCCCGAATGTAAAGGGCGGCGAAAATACGCTCCCCGTTGACTATTATTACCCGGGCGAGGAATACTGCGATCTTGTTTCTCTTGACTGGTACACCTCGGGTCATTATGAGATAGAAAAAAGCTATCAGGACCTTATGAAGCTGGAAAGAGTATGTGCGCTTGCGGAATTTGGTCTTGCAGAAATTTTGCGCCGTGAAACGCTCGAGGAGCAGATGAAGGTCTTTACATGCGAGGACTATCTGAAAATTATTAACGATATGTTCAAGGACGGCTATAAGATATGCTATATTCAGGTCTATGCCGGTTGGTCGGGTGCGCCCGCTTATCTTGGCAGAGGTGAGCTTCTTGCAAACAGCGAAATGATAATCAATCTGCCCGAAATGCAGGATGTAATAAAGAACGCACTTGGTAAATAAGGAGGAGAATAAATATGAAAAAATCTGTTTTTGAATTCAAAACGGCACTTATCATCATTTCTGTGCTTCTTTTTGCCATTTTTCTTGCAACCGTTGCTTTTGCGGCTACTCCCGGCAGCGGATATACTGTTGATAAAAACAAAAATCCCACAAATATCAAGTGGAGCATGACGGCAGATGGTGTTCTTTCCTTTGAGATCGACGCTACAGCACAAAATGCCCCATCTACGGTGCTTTCGAGCACAGACCCCGTAACCCTTGAAAATGCCGCGTGGAACAAAACGCCCCCCACATATGCGGAGGCTGTGAAGATCATCATCGGTGACGGCATTACAGCCATTGAGGGAAGCTTTCAGGGCTGCAGAAAGGTTACGCAGGTTGAAATACCTACCTCTCTTGTAACTCTTAAAAGTGCTTTTCTGTCCTGCACAGCTCTTGAAAGTATTTATGTCAAAGGCAGCGAGCCTATTTTGGGATTGTTTGATCTTTCATATGTAACCACCATCGGCTCTTACAGTATCGGAAGCCAGAGCGGACTTCAAAAAATCAAGCTTAATCCGTCGCTTACTGGCGAGCTTCCTCACGAGGCAATTAAAAATGTCGGTCTTGTTGAAATTGAGATACCCGAGGGGGTAACTCTCCTTAAAAATTCTTCCCTTGCAAAGACAAATTCGCTGAAAACGGTCACAGTTCTCGGCATGAATACTGCCTTTGAATCGGATGAGGTATTCATGGAAAATCAGTCATACCCCGCCATCAAGGCAAAGGCAGGCTCAAAGGCGGCAGAATTTGCGCTGGCAAACGGATATACCTTTATCGACCTTGACACAGGCAAGGAAACAAAGGGAACAAAATATACCACGGGCACTTCCATCATTCAAAGCGGTACTACCACCCCCGTTTCCGACGAGCTTGAGACATTCGATCCCGAAAAAGCAACCGCATACGGTTATATCAGCTACATGTATAAGGACAGCCCCGTTTGCGACACCGATTGGGCATATTATGACGACACAAAGACCCTTATTTTCTATTCGAGAACCACAAAGTATAACGAAACGGGCCGATCCGAGCAAGCTGCGGACAAGATCGGCTGGGCGACATACAAGGATAAGATAGAGCACGTTATAGTTGGAAACCACATTGTAAAAATAACTCAAAAGGCGTTTATGAATTATCCAAATCTCAAGGATGTTCAGCTTGGCGCAAAAGTTTCTCAGATAGATGCACAGGCATTTTATGATTGCCCGAATCTCACAACCGTCTGGAAAATCGATGGTGAAAGGATCGAAGGCAGAGCAGATCTTTCAAATATCAAGGTCTGCCAGGCAAGCACATGGGAGGGAACGGCAATTGAGGAGATAATCTTCAATCCGGAACTTACCGAAATAAATACCGTTCTCCCTACAACCCTCAAAAGGATATATGCAAATGCCAGCGAGGCAAATATAGCTTTTGCAAAGGAAATTTATATAGACCTTTATGACGTTCTTGATATCACAAAGGTTCATTCATTCTACGTTGACATTGATTTTTCACTTCCGCTTTGCGGTGACAGAGCCGTTTTCCGCTTTGACGAGGCAACTGGAACTCTCTATATTGAGGGTGTTGGAGCAATAAGCGATATTATCAACTATTATGGCGGAGGCTCGAAAAATCAGCCTTGGTTCAGCATCAAGCAGCAGATAAAGCACATCGTTATCGGTGATTACATTACCGAGATCGGAAAATACGCTTTCTGTCAGTGCGAAAACCTTGAAACTGTTGAAATTCCGAATGTAGAAAGCTTTAATATCTACAATGCGGCGTTTGAAAAATGTACAAATCTGAAATCTCTGTACCGCAGAGGCGAATCCCCCATCGAGGGTACTCTTGATCTTTCGAATGTGCCGCAGCTTTTCCCTTGGACCTTTGCTTATGATTATCTCATTGCAAATGTGGTGCTTAGCGGAGAGCTTAAAAGCGTAGGTTCAAGTACCTTTGAGGAAAATGTGAATCTTCAGAATGTATATGGCACACCCGGAAGCTTTGCAGAAGAATATGCACTTGAAAAAGAGCTTGAATTTTTTGACATCTCCTCCGCAAAGCCTCAGGCAATCAAATGCGAGATGCCCGAGACCACTGTACCTTCCGATGCAGATGAGAGCGCAAGCGAAACAGAAAGTGCTCCGATGACAGAGGGTGATTCAGCACCCGAAAGCGCAACTGAGGAGATAAACGATGGTAAGCTTCGTCTTAATATTATTCCGAGGGAAGAGCTTGAAGCTTATAAGGCAAGCGTTTCGGGCGGTTCGGGAAGCAACACTATCATTATCTGCGTTGTTTCCGCAGTGGTCGCCGTAGCGGCGGCTGTAACGGTCATTCTCATGATAAAGAGTAAGAAAAAAAAGTAATTTTTTAGAAAATATTACCCAGTGAGCGGCGAAATCATTAGGCGAAAAAAGCACGGATTTAGTCCGTGCTTTTTATATTTCAATATGTTGGGGTATCGAGCCGCCAGCCATCCGAACTCTTACTGAATGCAAGGGTCACGGTGAGTGCCTCTCCATCAAGCTCACTCTCGATCTCAATATTTACATAGTCACCTCTTGAGGGCTTTACTATCTTCATACTATCAAAATCAAATGTCCTTGTACCTTCAATCAGCGGTTCATAGGAAATGCTCTGAAAAAGCCAGCCTTCGCTTTCATAATATCTCGCAACAGTAACCCCTGCAATCTCGTCTGCGTAGCCATCAAACGCCATCATGTAAACGGATGATAGATATTCCGTTGTATATACCTTCTCCGCTGCCCTTTTCATATCCTCGATCGTGATATATTTGCTCTCGGTACTTACATATTCGTATTTATCATACTGAGTGGCAAGATTCTGATAAAGCTCGGTATTAGCCTCATCCTCACGGTCATAAACAGGCAGTCCCGCTCCGAAAAAAAACTCATTTATCTCTGCCGAAGCTTCAATAAGGGCAGTAAATTCTTCCTTTACCTCTTCAAGGGGCGGCGCAGGCTCGCTTGCGCAGGAGAAAAAAGCCAAAGAAGATGCAAAGAGCATCAAAATTGCAAGAAAAATACTTAAATTCTTTTTCATTTTTATTGTAGCTTTAAATGGAAAGCCATCCTTTCTTTGGGAATTGATGCCGTTTCATCAGCTCTACATAAGTTTTTTTATATCGACGATAAACAGTAATTTATGAAGGGGGAGTTTCGCCACTGCGGTGGTGAGGAGCGCCCG